>JBBDYP010000036.1:0-5805 GCA_040900615.1 Solirubrobacterales bacterium
TGATCACCGAGTCCACTCGCGCCGACATCGAGGCCGGCTCGGAGACCTACTTCGTCCGCGGCTCGGTCGTCGTCGACCCCGGCTACGCCGGCATCTACACCTACGCCCGCTCCTCCGACGAGGAGATCCCGGCGCTGCAGGAGGGTCAGCAGCTCGACCTCGAGGGCGAGCCCTGGATCGTCGACAAGGAGACCCAGCCGCCGGGACGCATCTCCCAGGCCAAACTGATCGAGATGATGGAGGAGCGCGGCCTCGGCACCAAGGCGACCCGCGCCGACATCATCCAGAAGCTCTTCGATCGCGGCTACGTCTACGGCAACCCGCCGGTCCCCTCGGAGACCGGGATCGCTCTGTATGAGGCCTTCAAGAACTACGTGCCGGCGATGGCGACGCCGGAGATGACCGCCCAGCTGGAGGCGGAGATGGACCGGATCGCCGCCGGCGAGATGACCAAGGGCGCCGTCGTCGGCGAGAGCCGCGACCTCCTGCACAAGACCTGGACCGAAATCGACGGCAGCCGCGAGGAGCTGGCCAAAGTCATCTGGAAAGGGATGGACGAGGACCGCATCCTCGGTCCCTGCAAGGTCTGCGAGGAAGCCGGCCGCAAGAAGGCGGACGGTTCGCCCCACATGCTGCGGATCATCCGCGCGAAAAAATCGGGCAAACGCTTCGTCGGCTGCAGCGGCTGGACCCTCGACGACCCCGACTCCTGCGACCAGACCTTCCCGCTGCCCCAGCGCGGCGACGTCTTCAAGCTCGAAGACCGTTGCTCCGTCTGCGGCCAGACGCCGCGGCTCAAAGTCGTCCCCTTCCGCGGCCGCCCCTGGAACCTCTGCCTCAACGACGACTGCGAGTCGATGCAGGAGATGAAGAAACGGCGCGCCGAGCGCGAAGCGGCCAAGGCCGCGAAGGCTGAGATGGAGAAGAAACCGCCGCCCGAGGGCGACGGGGACGCCGCTCCCGCGAAGGCCAAGAAGGCGAAAGTGAAAGCGTCCAAAGCGGACACCGCCACGCGGGGGCGCAAACGCGCCAAAGCCGCGGCCAAAGGCTGAGGCCCGCCGGCTTGTTCATCTCCTTCGAGGGGATCGACGGGTCCGGAAAGAGCACCCAGGCGCGGCTGCTCGTCGAGGCGCTGGGCCCGGAGACGGTGGCGATCCGCGAGCCGGGCGGGACCGACGCGGCCGAGCGGATCCGTGAGCTGCTCGCCGACCCCGGCCTCTCGATCGAGCCGCTGGCGGAGCTGATGCTCTTCTGCGCCGCCCGCGCCGACCTCACCGAGCGCGTCATCCGCCCCGCCCTGGAGGCCGGCCGCGACGTCGTCTCCGACCGCTTCTCCGACTCCAGCGTCGCCTACCAGGGCGCCGCGCGGGGGCTGGGGGTGGGGGAGGTGATCGGCCTCTGCGACACCGCCACCGACGGCCTCTGGCCGGACCTGACGCTGCTGCTGCGCGTCGACCCCGAGGTCGGGCTAGGCCGCGCCGACGGCGAGGACCGCTTCGAGGCCGAGGGGCTGGAGCTGCAGCGGGCGGTCGCCGAGGCCTACGGGGAGATCGCCCAGATCGCCAGCGACCGCGTCGTCGTCATCGACGCCTCCGGCAGCGTGGACGCGGTCCACGCGCGGGTGATGGAGGCCGTGGGGGAGCGCCGCGATTGACGCGAGTTCGCGTTTTGTCGTGGCATGCGGGACAAACCGCGAACTCGGCGCGATGAGTGCGGTGCTGGACAGAGCGACGGAGCACCAGCCGCGCCCGCGGGTGGCGCTGAGCGCGGCGCTGGCCACCGGTCCGTCCCATGCCTACCTCTTCCGCGGCCCGCGCGGGGCCGGGAAGCGGGCGGCCGCGCGTGCCTTCGCGGCGGAGATCCTCGCTGGCGCGGCCGAGGACCCGGACGACACCCGCCGCCGCGCCCTGCTCGACCCCTCGCCGCACCCGGATCTCGTCTGGCTCGCCCCCCGCGGCGCCCAGCACCTGGTCGACGAGGTGCGCGAGCGGGTGATCCGCGCCGCCGCCTACCGTCCCTTCGAAGGCGGCAAGCGCGTCTTTGTCGTCGAGGCGGCGGAGGCGATGCGCGACGAGAGCCAGAACGCGCTGCTGAAGACGCTGGAGGAGCCGCCCGGTTTCGTCCACCTGATCCTGCTCAGCTCCGAGCCCGAGGCCCTGCTGGAGACCATCGCCTCCCGCTGCCAGCCCGTCGACTTCGCCCCCCTCTCCGCCGAGGTCCTCGAAGCCGAACTCACCGCCGCCCTGGCCGCCGACGGGACGAAAAGTCCTGCTATGGGTGACATTGCGGCCCGTGGGTCGGGGGAGGTCGCCGCTGCGGCCCGTCTGGCGGCGGGGGATTTGGAGCGGGCGCGGTTGCTGCTGGGGGGGCGGGGGCGTGAGGTGCGGGCCGAGGCGGAGCGCTGCATCGCGGCGGCGCTCGGGGGCGAGGTCGGCTCGGCGCCCTGGCGGGCACTGCTCGACCGCGCCGAGGCGGCCGGGACGGACGCCGAAGAGGCCGCCCGCGAGGCGCTCGAGGAGGAGTCCTCGGCGGGACTCAAGCGCACCGCCCGTGACATCGCCGAGGAGTCGAAGCGGGCCGGCCGCCGCTGCCGCAGGGAGATCCTCGACCTCGGCCTGGAGCTCTGCGCGATCTGGCTGCGGGATGTCGCCGCGATCGCCTCCGGCGCCGAGGAGGTCGCCTTCAACCGCGACCGCCTCGACGAGCTGCGCTCGCAGGCTGAAGGGCTCGATGCATCCCGCGCCCGTCAGGGCGCCGAGCTGGTCCAGAAGACCCGCCGCGGCTTGGACCTCAATGTCTCCGAGGAGCTCGCCCTCGAAGCTCTCCTCTTCCGGCTTGAGCGGCTCTTCGCCTAGGCGGACGGTCTCAGGCGCCGTTATGCGGCGTCCTCGGTCGTCCGAATAGCGCTGCTATTCGGACTCCCCCCGTCCTCGCCTAACGACCCCTGAGCCTCGTCTTGGCGTCCTTCTTCAAGACCCTGCTGCCGCGCTTTCTCGATCGCCCGCTCCTGCGCCAGCCGCGTTATCTGGGCGGCCTGGCGGGACATGATCACGCTGAAGTTGAGCGCCAGGCCAAGCAGCAGCAGGAGGACGATCGAGAACAGGGCGACGTTGGTGTCGCGGACGCCCATCGCGTCGGCGACCAGCTTCAGCAGGCCCGGGAAGGCGGCGCCGGCCAGCATTCCGAGGCCGGCGACGAACCAGATCACGCTGTAGCGCTCCTGCAGCCGATCGCGGCGGATCAACTCGAGGATCAGGAACATGAAGGCGACGGCGAGGATCGCGGCGAGGATCCGCGTCTGCGAGGTGAGCTGCACCGTGGTCCCGTCCGCCGCCGCCATGGCCAGGGCGCTCATCGCTCCGCCTCCGCCCGCCGCGGCCGGAACTGGCCGACCAGCAGGACGACGATTCCCTTGAAGATGAAGAAGGCCGAGCGCAGCGGGGTGAGGAAGGAGCTGCCCCCAGTCCGCTCCAGCATCCGCACCGGCACCTCCTCGACCCGCAGCCCCTGGCGCACCGCCAGCTGCAGCGACTCGATCTCGGCGAAGTCGGGCGAGTAGTGGTCGCTGAACAGGGACATCACCCGCCGGTTGGCCGCCCGCATGCCGCTGGTCGTGTCGGTGAAGCGCTGGCGCGTCGCCAGGGTGAGGAAGAAGCGGAAGACGCTGGTCCCGATCCGCCGCGAGAGGGTCGGCTTGTAGTCGTCGCTCCCGGACTCCGCGTCCGGGTCCCTGTAGCGCGAGCCGATCACCAGATCGGCGCGGTCGGAGGTGACCTCGTCGAGCAGGCGCGCCACCTCGGCCGCCGGGTGCTGGCCGTCGGCGTCGAGATGGGCGCAGAAGTCGTAGCCCTCGCGCAGGGCGTAGAGGTAGCCGGTCTGCAGCGCCGCGCCGAGGCCCTGGTTGAAGGGAAGCGAGGCGACGAGGACGCCGCGCGCCCGCGCCCGCGCCGTGGTCGCGTCGGTGGAGCCGTCGTCGACGACCAGGATGTCGGCCTGCGGCAGGGATTTTCGAACGTCGGCGATCACCCCCGCGATCGAGGCTTCCTCGTTCCAGGCCGGTATGAAGACGAGGGTCCGCACGGCCTCGATTCTCCCACGAAGCCCCGGCGCCGCCCGCCAAGGCGCCCCACGGAGATGCTTGGAGTGTGTTAGTAAACCTTCATGCAACGCGGAAACGAGATGCCCGCCAAGCCTCAGCCGGCTGTGCCGAGGATCGGCATGCGCCTTTGGCTGACCGGCGCCTTCGCCGCGGTCAGCCTGATCACCGCGTCGGCCGTGTACCTGTTCGGCGACAACCAGCAGGCGCTGATCGCGGCCGTCCTGATCGGCGTCCTCGCCGGCTTCCTGATCGCGGTCGCGATCTCCCACCGGGTGTCCGGCCTCGCTCGCGCCGCGGGAGAGATGGCGGGGGGTTCCTTTGACGCCCCGCTCAACGTCTCCGGGCCCGACGAGATCGGCGACCTCGCCCGCGCCCTCGACTCGATGCGTGCCTCGCTGAAGGAGAGCTTCGGCGTCCTCACCGCCGACCGCAACAAGCTGGCGGCCATCTTCGACGGCCTCACCGATGTCGTCATGGTCGTCGACTTCGAAGGCCCGGTCCGCTTCTCCAACAGCGCCGCCGCCCGCCTGCTCGACTCCAAGGGCCGGCCGCCGGAGGTGATCCTGCCGCAACTGAACCGCGCCTCGGAGGTCGGCTTCTCTGCCCACCCGGCGCTGCGGATCGGCGACCGTGCCTACGCGATGACGGCTCGCTCGCTTCCGGACGAGCGTGCCGTGCTCGCCGTCCTGCGCGACCGCACCGACGAGCTGCGCCGCGAGCTGGCCGAAGCCGACTTCGTCTCCAACGCCGCCCACGAGCTGCGCAACCCGCTGGCGGGGATCTCCGGCGCGATCGAGGTGCTGCAGAGCGGGGCCAAGAACGATCCCAAGGACCGCGACCACTTCCTCTCCCGGCTCGCCGACGACGCCGAGCGGATGAACCGGCTGACGCAGTCGCTGCTGACCCTGGCCCGGGTCGAGTCGAGGGGGGCGGCGGAGAGCGAACTGGTGGACGTCCCCGCTGCGATCCGCGACGTCGTCGCCGCCATCGAGGCGCCTCCGCACGTCGAGCTGGGGGTCGAAGTCGAAGAGGAACTGGCCGCCACGGGCGACCCGACGCTGCTGCGCCAGGTGATGATCGGCCTGCTCACCAACGCCTTCAAGAACACGCCACCCCCCGGCACCGTTACCGTTCGCGGCCGCCGCGACGGCGAGGCCGAGGTCATCTTGGAGGTAATCGACACTGGAACCGGAATCCCCGCGGCGGAGATCGAGCGCGTATTCGAGCGCTTCTACCGGCGCAGCGAGTCGCGCAAGCAGGAGGGCTTCGGCCTCGGCCTGGCCATCGCCCGGCGGATGGTCGACGTGATGGGCGGCCAGATCGGCGCCGACTCCGTCGAGGGCGAGGGCAGCACCTTCTGGGTCCGCCTCCCGATCGCACAACCGAGCCCGACCCCGGTGGCCTGACGATGAGCAGCGGACGCATCCTGATTGCCGACGACGAGCCCTCGGTCCGCGATTCGGTCGGCTACGCGCTGACCCAGGAGGGCTTCGACGTGACCGCCGCCGCCGACGGCGACGAGGCCACCGAGCTGCTCGGCAACGGCATCCCCTACGACCTGCTGATCCTCGACATCATGATGCCGGGCCCGAGCGGCCTCGACATCTGCCGCGACGTGCGCTCCCGCAGCGCCGTGCCGATCATCGTCCTCACCGCCAAGGACGCCGAGGTCGACAAGGTGGTCGGGCTCGAGGTCGGCGCCGACG
>JBBDYP010000037.1:0-5702 GCA_040900615.1 Solirubrobacterales bacterium
CGGGACGATCCGCAACATCCTCGGCGGCGTCATCTTCCGCGAGCCGATCGTGATCGCCAACGTCCCGCGCCTGGTCCCCGGCTGGACCAAGCCGATCGTGATCGGCCGCCACGCCTTCGGCGACCAGTACCGGGCGACCGACATGGTCGTCCCCGGCGAGGGGACCGTGACCCTGACCTACACCCCCAAGGACGGCTCCGAGCCGATCGAGCTCGACGTCTACGACTTCCTCGGACCGGGTATCGCGATGGCGATGTACAACGTCGACGACTCGATCCGCGACTTCGCCCGCGCCTCGATGCGCTACGGCCTCGACCGCGGCTACCCGGTCTACCTCTCGACCAAGAACACGATCCTCAAGGGCTACGACGGCCGCTTCAAAGACATCTTCGCCGAGGTCTTCGAGAGCGAGTTCAAGGGCGAGTTCGACGCGGCCGGGATCACCTACGAACACCGCCTGATCGACGACATGGTCGCCGCCTCGCTGAAGTGGGAGGGCGGCTACGTCTGGGCCTGCAAAAACTACGACGGCGACGTCCAGTCCGACACGGTGGCGCAGGGCTACGGCTCGCTGGGACTGATGACGAGCGTGCTGATGAGCGCCGACGGCAAGACCGTCGAGGCGGAGGCCGCGCACGGCACCGTCACCCGCCACTACCGCCAGCACCAGCAGGGCAAACCGACTTCGACCAATCCGATCGCCTCGATCTTCGCCTGGACCCGCGGCCTCGCCGCTCGCGGGCGGATGGACGAGACCCCGGAGGTTTCCGCCTTCGCCGAGACGCTGGAGCGGGTCTGCATAGAGACGGTCGAAAGCGGCAAGATGACCAAGGACCTCGCGCTGCTCGTCGGCGGGGGGCAGGAGTTCCAGACCACGCAGGAGTTCCTGGCCTCGATCGACGAGAACCTCCGGCGAGCGATGGCGTAGCGGTCCGAAAACCCACACATACCGAGGAGAGGATTTCGTGAGCACTTCCGTCAAGGTCACCGTCACCGGCGCGGCCGGTCAGATCGGCTACGCGCTCCTGTTCCGGATCGCCAGCGGCCAGATGCTCGGCCCCGACACCCCGGTGGAGCTGAGCCTGCTGGAGATCCCCCCCGCGATCAAGGCGGCGGAGGGCACGGCGATGGAGCTCGACGACTGCGCCTTCCCGCTGCTGCGCCGCGTCGACATCAGCGACGACCCCAGGCAGGCGTTCGACGGCTGCAACGTGGCGCTGCTGGTCGGCGCCCGGCCGCGCGGCCCCGGCATGGAGCGCTCCGACCTGCTCGAGGCCAACGGCGGCATCTTCAAGCCGCAGGGCGAAGCGCTCAACGCTGTCGCGGCCGACGACGTAAGGGTGCTGGTGGTCGGCAACCCGGCCAACACCAACTGCCTGATCGCGATGTCGAACGCGCCCGACGTGCCGCGGGAGCGGTTCACGGCGATGATGCGCCTCGATCACAACCGCGCCATCTCCCAGCTCGCCAACAAGCTCGGCAAGCCGGTCTCCGCGGTCAGCAACATGACGTCCTGGGGCAACCACTCCGTGTCCCAGTACCCCGACCTGGTCAACGCCAAGGTCGACGGCTCGAGCGCCTGGGACGCGGTCGACGACGAGGCCTGGATCGCCGACGAGTTCATCCCCCGGGTGGCGAAGCGCGGCGCCGAGGTGATCGACGCCCGCGGCGCCTCCAGCGCGGCATCGGCGGCGAACGCCGCAATCGACCACATCCACGACTGGGTGCTCGGCACCCCGGAGGGAGACTGGGTCTCGATGGCGGTGCCCGCGGACGGTTCCTACGGCATCGGCGAGGGAATCATCTGCGGCGCCCCCTGCGCCTGCTCCGGCGGTGAGTGGTCGATCGTCCAGGGCCTCGAGGTCCCCGACTTCTCGCGCGAGCGGATCGACGCCAGCGTGATGGAGTTGCAGGAAGAGCGCGACGCCGTCAGCCAGCTTGGCCTGATCTAGAGGCGCCCACAAAAAGGCCGGCCCTGGTGGCCGGCCCTTTTGTGGTGCTGGTGTATCGGCGTCAGCCGGCCGGGTAGTACTGGCGGCCCTGCTTTTTCACCCGGCCCTCTTTCTCGAGGTCGCCGAGAACGCGGTAGAGGTAGTTCGGCTTGATCTTCATCTGCTTGGCTACGTCCGAAGCGCTGATGCCCGGCTCTTTCTCGATCAGCGCGACGGCCTGATCGGCACGGGTGCCGCCGCGGCGCCGGCGGCGTTTGCGACCGGCGCCGGTCGCGGCTTTCGCGCTGGAGCTGCCGCGGGGCCGGCCGGGGGCGCGGCGGGTCACTTTTCCGCCGAGCTCGGCGAGGGCGCGCTCGAGGCGCTTGCGCTCCTCGTCAAGGTCCGCGAGGCGCCTTTGCACGAGCTGCCGGGCCTCGTCAAGTACGTTCGTGGTGGGGGGCATTGAGTTCCTTTCCATCCAGTTTTCCTGCCACGGGAGGAGTGTGGCAGAGTCAACTCTCACTGTAACTGTCTATTTGCTCAAACTAACCCCTTGCAACTGCTGCAAACTGGCCGTTTGGCCGAATGGCCAAACGGTGAGGATTGAGAAGAGGGGTTACTGAGCCCGTTCGGCCTGGCGCTCGGGTGAGATCCTGACCACGTTCTTGGCCAGTCCCAGCTTCTCCATGGAGGAGATGATCAGCGCCGATGGGTCGAGCTCCCACCGCTTGAGGCCGTGGACGGCCGAGCGGGGGAAAGCGTGATGGTTGTGGTGCCAGGACTCGCCCAGGGAGGGGAGCGCCAGCCAGAACACGTTGGTGGAGCGGTCGTCGGTGTCGAAACGCCGGCTGCCGAGGAAGTGACATACGGAGTTGACGCTCCAGGTGACGTGGTGGACGAAGAAGATCCGTACCAGGCCGCCCCACAGAAGTCCGGTGAGGGCGCCGAGAAGGGTTCCACTGACGAGGAAGCCGGCGAGGGCGGGGATCGCCAGGCTGGCGAAGACGAGCGGGACGAAGCGACGGCTGATCGTCCTTATGCCCGGGTCCTCGTACAGGTCGGGGGCGTAGCGCTTCCAGTCCGCACGGCCCTGAGTTGACAGCAGCCAACCGGTGTGGGAGTGCCAGAGGCCGGCGAGAACACCGCGTACCCCACCGTCGTGGCCGACGTGGGGACTGTGTGGATCGCCCTCTTCGTCGGTGTGCGCGTGGTGCTTGCGGTGGTCGGCGACCCAGGAGATGGCGGGGCCCTCCACCGCCATCGAGCCGAGGATGGCGAACAGGTACTCCAGCGGCTTCGATGTCTGAAAGGAGCGATGGGTGAGAAGGCGGTGGAACCCGACCGTGATGCCGACCGCGGTCAGCAGGTACATGACCCCGGCGATGACCAGGTCCCGCGGGCTGACGAGGCTGTTCCAGAGCAGGACGATGGCGGCGATGGTCGCGACGAAGGGGATCACCACCGCTCCCAGGTTCGCGGTCTTCTCGGTTCGCGTCATCTCGCCCACAGGGTCAAGATACGCGGAGATCCGCGATATGTATTAGCTTCCAGATCACTTCTGAACGCCAAAAATTATTAGATAGATGATAAGAAATCTGGATCCCGAGCCCTGGCGCGGCCTCCCGGCCCGCGTCGCCGACCTGATCGAGCCCGAGCTGGGGGAGATCACCGCCGAGATCCTCGCCACGATCGCCCGCGAGGTGCCCGAGTACGCGCGACCGCTGGAGGGGCGCTTCGGGCGCGGCATCCGCACCGGGGTCGGCGAGGCGCTGCTCCAGTTCGTCGCTCTGATCCGCGATCCCGGAGCCGGCCGCGAGCCCGGCCGTGAGGTCTACGTCCAGCTCGGCCGCGGCGAGCAGGAGCAGGGCCGCAAGCTCGACTCGCTGCTGGCGGCCTACCGGGTCGGTGCCCGCGTCGCCTGGAGGCGGTTCGCCGAGGTCGGGCGCCGGGCGGGGCTGGAGGCGGAGCCGCTGACCCTGCTGGCCGAGGCGATCTTCGCCTACATCGACGAGCTCTCCGCGGACTCGGCCGAGGGGTACGCGCAGGCGCAGGCGGAGGTGGAGGACGTGCGCCGTCGCCGCCGCCACGAGCTGGCGGCGCTGCTGGTCCGCGAGCCGGCCGTGGAGCGCTCGGACCTGGCCGCCTCCGCTCGCGCGGCCGGATGGCCGCTTCCGGCTCGGATCGCGGCGGGGGCCTGCGACGAGGACGAGCTGGCGACGCTGGCGCGGCGGCTACCGGAAGACGCGCTGGCGACGGTGATCGACGGCACCGGCTGCGTGCTGATCCCGGACCCCGACGGCCCCGGCCGCGCGGAGGCGCTGGAGCGGGCCGCCGCGCAGACGCGGCTGGCGCTCGGCCCGCCGGTCGAGGTCACCGCCGCGGCCGAGTCGTGGTCGCTGGCGCTTTCGCTGTCGCGGGCGTCGGCAGCGGGCACGCCGCCTGAAGACGGCCTGCTCCGAGTCGACGACCACCTCGCCGACCTGCTGCTGTTCGAGAGCCTGCCGCTGACCGCGCGGATCGCCGCCCGCCGGCTGCGGCCTCTGGCGGATCTGACCGAGAAGGCGAGGGCGCGAATGCGCGAGACGGCGCTCGCCCACGTCCGCCACAACGGCAATGCGGTCGCGATGGCCGCGGAGATGCACGTCCACCCGCAGACGGCTCGCTACCGGATCGCCCGCCTCAGGGAGCTGCTCGGCGACCAGCTCGACGATCCCGACGCCCGCTTCGAGCTGGAGCTGGCGCTGCGCGCGAACGTGCGCGGCTAGCTACTTGCGCCGGCGCGGCAGGGTGCGGAAGGCGACATCCCAGAGCGGCGAGGAGACGCCGTAGCCGTAGCGGTGGTCCTGGAAGTGGTGGCGCATGTGGTGCTCGCGCAGGCGCTTGCCGAAATTGGACTTCGGGACGAAGTGATGCACGTAGTAGTGCGTGTAGTCGTAGGCGAGGTAGCCGAAGATGAAGCCGCCGAAGACCGGGAAGGCCGCCGTGCCGAGGATCAGCGAGAAGGCGAGGAAGAAGAGCGCCGCCAGCGGGATCGAGACCGACGGCGGCATCACCAGTCGCAGCTTGTCGTTGGGATGGTCGTGATGGATCCCGTGGATGATGAAATGCATGCGGCGGCCAAAGGCGTTGTCCGGCTCCCAATGGAAGACGAGGCGGTGCAGCCAGTACTCGGTCAGGGTCCAGATGGCGACCCCGGCCAGCGTCAGCAGGACCAGCTGCCAGACCTCGTAGCCCCTCGCCGCCCCCAGCCACCCCATCGCGACGACGACGGGCACGAAGATCACCGCCGGCACGGCCGGGTGCACGCGGGAGAAGAAGTTGAGGAATTCGCTCTTGAAAAGCGGCGGAGAAGCCGACAGCTTCTCGGTGCGGTTGTGAACCTCCATCTGGCCGAATATTAGCGGCGGTTCTTCACGCCCCCCGCAAGACGCGGGGAACCTGTCACAGGGTCGTTTCAAAGTCGTGGCGATTTGCGGAATTGCGCCCCACGCAGGCGCCGCGACGGTGCCAACATGCGCCCCCGATGCCGCGCAAGCCAAAGCCGCCCACCTGCGAGGACTGCTACTTCCACAAGAACCTCCTTTGTGCCCTCGAGCTGAACGAGACCTGCGCCACCTTTCGCCCCAACCGCCCCGAGGGCCTCGTCCCCCCGCGCCAGCCGGTTCTCCTGATGCGGGCCCCGCGCTGGTCCTCCCGCCCGGCCTAGCGAGGCGCGCGCGAGCGGAGCCGATGCCCCTCCGCGGGAATTCAGTCGCGCGCCCTTACGGGCGC
>JBBDYP010000038.1:0-11721 GCA_040900615.1 Solirubrobacterales bacterium
GCCCGCCGCCGTCAGGCCGTGCGACCCTCGATTCCCGCGGAGGGGCATCGGCTCCGCTCGCCCGCTCTTGGTCTAGCTGACGTGCCCAGAGACGTTCCGAACGCCATGAGGTAGGTCCGGGCCTGCCGAGAGGCTGTGGGTGTTCAAAGCTCACGACCTCAAGGAGGCCCGGAATGCAACACGCTAACTCCCCGCTCACCCCGAAGGGCAGGCACCGCATGGTCTTGCTCGTCGGGCAGCGAGTACGGCGAGGGCTTGATCGGCACCTCCGGGTTTTCGATCTGCCCCAGGCGGTCGATCAGCCGCTGCCACTGGTCGGGCTTGAGCAGCGCCGGGAACTGCGCTTCGAACGGGCTGGCGAGCGCGCCGTAGCCGACGTGGACATGGTCGTGGTGATCCGACATCGCGAAGCTGGTGTCGCCGGGAAGGTCCTCGAGCGAGATCACCTGGTGCGGGTGCATCGTCCCCTGCAGCTGCAGCACGGCGCGGATCAGCTCGTCAGTCACCGTTCCCGGGCCCTGGTTCCCGATCACGGGCACGCCGTCGATCACCGCGATGTCGACCGCGTCGCCGCTGGAGTGCTCGGAGACGTTGCCCGAGGCGGTGAGGAAGCCGTGGCCGCATCGGAGCGAGGTGACCGTCAGCTCGAAGCCCTTGGCGCGCAGGTACTCGAGCATCGCCAGGATCCGGCGGTCGATCTGCCCCGTGGCTATGTCTTCGCGGCCGCAGCCGTAGACCGAGAGGCCCTCGTCCGCCAGCACCCGCTTCTGCAGCGCCTCCTTCGAGAGCAGCAGCACCCCGGCGCCGCTGAGGCGCGCCGTGAACGGGTTCTTGCCCTTGGCCCGGTAGATCGCGGTCGCCTCGAGCAGCTTCCAGCCGTCGAGGATCGGCTTCGGGTCGATCCGCGGAGCGCCCTTGCCGGCCGGCCGGATCGAGAAGTTGATGTGCGGGTCGACGCCGTCCTCGCTGCCGCCGATGCGGGCCAGGACGGTGCCGGCGATCACCTTCGAGCCGACCCGAAGCGAGCCCTCGTTGGCCGCCGCGACCGCGCTTTCGGCCGCCGCCGCCGCCGCTTCCGCTCCGCCGTCGCCCTCGACCCGCTGCGGCAGCGCCCGCAGCCGCGGCCGCAGGTTCTCGCTTTCGACCGGAATCCGCTTCTCCTTGCCGGTCGGCATCACGATCAGGCGGCGGTCACGGACCAGGCGACCCAGCTCCGCGTAGGTGTAGCGGTTGCCGTAGGTGTCTTCGAGGACGATGAAGTTGCCGAGCTTGGGGGAGTCGCCCATCTTGCGGATGACCCCGTCGTTGACGGCGACGACCGGGGCGCCCTCGCCCGCGAAGATGTTGATCCCGCGCCGGGTCGGCGAGGAGGAGATCACTTCCGCGGCGTTGCCGTATTCCTCGCTGCCGTCGGAGGTCGAGCGCTCCAGCGCCGCTCGGGCCGAGATGTCGTCGGCGTAGCGGGCGTCGGCGGCGACCGGGAAGTGCGCGCCCTCGGTCAGCCCGGTCAGCGAGCCGACCAGATCCGACGGCAGCTTGCCGTAGGCGCGGGCGTAGAGCAGAACCTCCTGGACGTACCAGTCGGCGTGGTTGTAGGCGAAGATCGCGCTGTAGAGGTCCTTGGCGCCGCCGGCGATCTTCAGGTAATGGGCCGCGGCGCAGATCGCGTCGACCGGGTTGTACGGGTCTTTGCGACCGTCGCCGTTGGCGTCGAGCCCGTATGCCTCCCAGCTCGAGGGAAGGAACTGCATCCAGCCCACGGCGCCGGCGCTGGAGACGTTGAGGTTGGTGCCGAAGGCGCTCTCGATCTTGTTGATCGAGGCCAGCACCTCCCAGGGGATCCCGTATTCGGTTCCGCAGGCCTGGTAGATCGGCAGCAGGAAGGGCGGGATCTCGAAGGAGTCGATGACGAAGTTGGGGACGCCGATGGGAGCCGGTCCGAAGGGGGCGATCGTCGTCGTCGGGTTGGCCGTCGTCGGCGTTCCGCCGGCGGAGAAGGGCGAGCCACCGTCGGGCCCTTCTGCCAGCGGCTGGTCACCGCCGCCGGTCGCGCTCGGTGCGCCGACGCCGCCGCTGCCCCTGCCTGCGCTCGAGTCGCCCAGACTCTCGTTGTGCGTGACGCCGCCGCGGACGTCCCCATCGACGCTGGCGTTGCCGTCGATCGTGCCCCCCCGCTCGAGCCCGGAGCTCTTCTCTTCGGGGGCCGGGGCGGGGCTGGAGGAGCCGGCGCCGCTTTCCGGGGCCGGCGCCTCGCTGGTGCCCTCGGGGGAGCCGCCGCAGTCGGGGTCGGCGAGGTCGATCAGACCGTCGGCATCGTCGTCCGCTCCGTTCGCGCAGGCCGGCGCCTGCAACGACGGGACCGCCGTGGTCGTCGTTGCCGAGGGGGTGACGGGCGCGCTTTCGGCCAGCGGTTCGGCGCCGGCGATGCCAGCGCCCAGGGCCGTCGCCGCCAGGAAGCTGGCGAATACGACGATCAGTGCGATCTTGGTTCTCATCCCAGTGCGCCTCGATACCCGCTGCCGCGGAATGGGTCAGCCGCGACCGTTCCCTCCCCGACCAACGACAAGCGAAACCAAGCTACCCGTTCGCCCTGGGGTCCGCAACGGCGCCAGCCGCCCCCCAACAAGGCCTTAATCAGTAACCGCGTCATGCCTGCACATCGCAGCGTTTCAGCCGAATCGGATGCGCTCGTTAAGCTGACGTGAATGAGTTGCGAAAGGCGGGTGGCGTGACCTACGACGAAGACGAGCAGGACGGGCTCAGGGCAAGGTCGGAGCAGGCGATCGGGGAGATCGCCCAGGCGCTGATCGACAACCCGACCCTGCACAACGCGATTTCCGCCGCCTTCGGGGCGCGCGAGAAGGCGATCGAGGCCCAGCAGGCGGCGATGAGTGCGCTCAACCTCCCTTCGGCCAGCGATGTCGAGCGCTTGGAGAGGCGGCTGCGGTCCTTTTCGCAGCGTCTCGAGGAGGTGGAGGAACAGATCGACGATCTCAGTCGGGACCTCGGCGCGCTCCGCCGGCAGGCCGCCAAAAAAAGCAAAGACTAACCCTCTACCTTAGCCTGAGAGTGCGGCCCCGGCCGCCGCGCCGGCGAGCTTCGCCGCCCGCTCGGCCGCGTCGTCGTCGATCCGGTCCCCGGCCGCCGTCTCGGCGACGATGAGGACCGCCGCGATGGCCATCCCCAACGCCGCGCCGCGGGCGAACAGGGCCGCGGTTTGCATATCGGCGGCATCGGCGCCGGCAGCAGCCGCGTCGACGCCGTCTCCATGCAGGGTGTCGAGGCTGGCGACCGCGCCCGGGCAGGCGTCGTCGCCGAGCCGGTGCCGCAACCTCGCGGCGAGCTCCGGGTCGGGGAGGACCGCCTCCCCCTCGCGAGCTCCGGGCCCGCCCCAGGCGTGCGCCTCGGAGACGGCCAGCAGCTGGCCGGGCCGGAGATCGGCGTCGAGCCCGGTGCAGGTCCCGACCCGCACCGCCCGCCTCACTCCCAGCTCGGCCAGATCGGCGAGGACCAGCGCCGCGCTGGGGCCGCCCATGCCGGTCGCCTGCACGGTCAGCTCGTGGCCGCTCGGCGTTCGGCCCGTGTAGCCCCAGAGGCCGCGCGCATGGTTGCTCATCTTCGGCTGCTCCAGCAGCTCCTGCGCCAGCAGCAGGGCCCGCCCCGGATCGCCGACGAGGATCGCGTCAGCGGCGGGTGAGGCGGTCGGGCGAAGTCGGGACGGCATCGTCGGCCGACCCTATTGCGCCGCCGTCGCCGTTGGCACCAACCGCGCCTCCGTAGCCACCGGCGACGGCGGGCTGCGGACCCCTCGCGGCCGCCGCCAGCGACTCCTCGTGGGCGGCGATCGCGCGGCGCAGGTCGCGCTTGCGCATCCACTCGGCGGCGAAGTAACTGCCGATCACGAAGATGAAGGCAAGCAGCTGCGCGGAGAGGGTCTCCACGGTCGGGTAGACGCCCAGCCAGGTCCCCATCCACAGCGGCAGTTCGAGTTCGATCGGGTGGATCGGCAGCCAGCTGACGCCCTGCATGGTCCGGGCGGTGTTGCCGACGAGGACGACCAGGACCAGTGCGATCAGCACCCCCGTCACGATCAGCATCTTCTTGTAGGGGAGCTTGCGCTCGAGGGCGAAGGTGATGGCGCCGACGATCGCCGTCAGGACGAGCCCGAGGGAGACGCCGGCAAGGACGACGCCGGTCCCGGAGCTGAGCTGCAGCGCCTGCAGGAAGAGCACGGTCTCGAAGCCCTCTCTGAAGACGCTGGTGAAGCCGAGCGTGTAGAGGCCGGCGACGGTGGCGGCTCCGGCGCCGGCGACCATCGCCGCCCCGGTCAGCGCCTTGCCGCGGTCGCGGTGGCCCTTGATCCACTCGGTCCAGTAGACGCGGTGGAAGAACCAGTTCATCACCAGCAGGAGGACGCCGATCGCGACCACGCCGACCACGGCCTCCAGTTTCTCCCCGTACTGGGAGAGCGAGTCGAGCAGCAGCATCGCCAGCAGGAACATGACCATGCTCGCGGGCAGCGCCAGCAGGGCGCCGCGGTAGACGGGCCGGCGCAGGGGAGCGCGCGGCCCGAGCATGCTGGCGGTGATCGCGGCCAGGATCAGAATCGCCTCCAGGCCCTCGCGGAAGACGATCAGGGCCGAGTTGGTGATCGTCGTCAGCGCGCTGGCGCCGTCGCCCGTCATCGCCCTCGCGTCGGCCAGCTTCTCGTCGAGGGCGATGCGGGTCTCGCGGATCTCGCTCAGCGGCGCGTCCTTGGCGACCAGCTCCGCGAGCCCCGCCTGCCCGCTCGCTCCGTACCAGATCAGCCCCTCGATCTCGAGCGCCAGCTGGGTGTCGAAGGCGCGCAGCTTCAGCTCCGGCCCGAACTCGAAGAAGCCGTAGGCGGCGAGCCGGCCCTGCTCGGCCTCCTGGTACTGGCCGGCCCCGGCCGCCGCTTCGAGCTGGTCGAGGGAGATGCCGACGAGTTCGTAGTCCGCTTCGTCGCTGGATTCGGTCCATTCCTCGGGCGCGATCCGTTCCAGCATCTCCGCGGCGCGGTCGCGCGCCGCCTCGAGCTCCTCCTGGGGTGCGACGGAGACTCCCTGCTGGGCGTTGTCGACGTCCGCGCGCAGCTCGGCGAACGCCGCCTTGATCCGCTCCACAGCGGCCGGATCGCGCTCCAAAAGGACAGGCTCGAGGTCGGAGAAGGCGGCTTCGACGCCGTCCATGAAGGCGACACCCTCCTGGACCTCGAAGGGGATCGTCACCCGGCCGTCCGCCGTCCCCTTGTCGTACTCCTTCGGCACGAGGTCGAGGAACCGGGTCAGCTGACTGGCCCGGTTGACCTGCTCGTCGGGGGTCAGCGGCGCCGCGGTGAAGCCCTCGAGATCGGCTTCGACCCGCTCCCGTGCGGCTTCGAACCCACCTCGGTCCGAGCTGGCGCCGGCGGCGGCGAGAAGCTCGAAGTCGTGGCCGGTCGAGCGCCGCCCCTCCTCGCCGCGCTGCTCCCCGTACTCGGGCGCGATCGCCAGCCAGTAGCCGCGAACGGTTGCCGTCGTCTCCGCGAAGCGTCCGTCGAAGCCGCGCTGCGCCGCCTGGGCGGCTTCGTCGAGGTTGGTCTTCAGGCGAGCCTGGAAGGTGTCGAGCAGGTCCTTTTCGATCTGCACCACCGCCTCGTGCGGGCTCAACTCGCCGGCCGCGAGCCCCTGCAGGGCCGCGGTCCCGTCGACGCCCGGGCGGGTGAAGCGAGTGGTCTTGCGGAAGTCGCGGATCTGCATCCAGGTCCGCGCCTCGGCCGCGTCGTCGCGCCCCGCAGACGCGACGGCGACCGCCAGCGCGCCCCGGCGCAGGGCGGAGACGATTCGTCCCCGGGCGGCTGCCAGTGCCGCTTCGTCGAGGCCGCCCGCCGCCCGCCTCGCGGTCCGCAGCGACGCCTCCACTTCCCGCAGCTCGGCCGGGGCGTGCTCGGCGAGGCCGCGGCGCAGCGGCCCGCTCAGCCGAGCCTCGGCACTGGCGACCGAGCGGCTCGTCCGCTCGCCGAAGAGAAGCTGGGTCTGCGCTTCGGAGAGATCGGCGCGGATCGCGTCGGCGGCCTGCCACGGAGGCTCGGCGCCGGCGCTGGCGGCCGAGCAGAGGAAGGCCATCGCTGCGACGAGAAGCGTGGCGGCCGTGCGGCGCAGGCGTGTCCTCTGAGCCGCCTCCACTAGCTTTCCTGGAGTTCGATTTCGAGCTGTTTCGCCGCCTGCGTCACCTGGCCGGCGATCGCCTCGGCCTGGGCCTGGGCCTGGGCGCCGAGGGCGTCGGCCTGCCTGGCGGTGAACTTCTCGCCGTCCGCCTCGCGGTCGCGCAGGTCGGCGGCGAAGTCGACGAGGCTCTGCAGCTCCTGCTTCGTCTGCTTCGCCTGGGCGGCGTTGGCGGAGGCGATCATCGGTTCGATGCCGCCGTAGGTGACGAGGATGCCGCCGAGGATGTCGGCGATGTCGGAGAGGCGCGAGGTGGCGACGAACCCGAGTTCCTCGGCGTCGCTGCCGGCGATGAACCGCGAGTTCTTCCAAGCCTCGAAGTACTCGCTCATGGTCGGGGTCATGACGACGATCGAGGTCAGCGCGTCCGACGTAGTCGGTTCGAATTCCTGCGCGTCGCCGTCGAGGCTCTGCGCCTGCCGCTGGAATTCGTCCAGCGTCGCCTTGTAGATGTTGGCGTCGGGCAGGCCCTCGCCGAACTCGACCCTGCCGTCCCCGTCGACGTCTGGCTTGACCCCCTTCGCGGCCAGGTCCGGGTTGGTCCCGTAGAGCGCGGTCTCGGTGAGGAAGAAGAGGTTGCCCGGCTGCTTCAGCTGCCTGCCGTCGGGCGTGGTGAGGCTGAACGAGACCGCGTCTTCGGGCGTCGAGGCATCGGAGCCGGCGTCGATGTCGACGTCGTACTGGGCCAGCCGGGGGACGCCGGCGACGATGCCCTCCATCTCCTCGTAGGCCGGGTTGGCGACGACGAAGACGTCCTCGGAGTCGCTGAGGATCTCGGCCACCTCGCCGCCGTGCTCGTCGAGCAGGCGCCGGTAGTCGAAGTCGACCGACTCGGCCAGCTCGTAGTAGCGGTCGGCGTTCGTCTTCAATAGGCCGACCTGCTCGACCAGGTCCGCCGAGTGATCGGTCAGGTAGCGCTTGACCGGCGCCAGCTGGGCGGCCTCCGCCGCGGCCGTCGCCTCCTCGCCGCCGCCATCGCCGCAACCGGCCGCTACCGCCGCGGCGGTAGCCAGCGCGGCAACGGCGACCCCGAACTTCGCCTTCGACATCTTCAATCGAGCCTCCAGAATCAGGGGAGTCCTCTTAGGGCGCCCTAAGGGTCAATTCTTCGGGCACCCTAACGGATTCCGATTCAAGAGGTCGGATATGTCTCAGGCGCCCCCGACGAGGGACGCAGGGCTACGCGGAGGGTCGCCTCGCCACTCGTGAGAAATCGGCCCGCCGTATTTCCTCCAGCCGTCTAAATACAGCCTGACGAGCCGAATTTACGGTGCATCTGGAATCGCCAAACCCGCGACCGCCGGAGCCTGCTCCGGTGGGCTAGGAGGAAATCAATGAAAAAGAGGCTCTTGATCGCAGGCCCGGTGGCCGCGGTTGCCTCGCTCGTTCTGCCGGGGGTCGCCTTCGGCGCAGAAGAAGCACCGGCGATCCTGGAAACCCCGGAGGCCAGCATCAACGCGATGTGGGTGATCGTCGCCGCCGTCCTGGTGATGTTCATGCAGGCGGGCTTCCTGCTCTTGGAGGTCGGCTTCTCCAGGGCGAAGAACGCCGGCGCCGGCGTCGCCAAGGTGCTGGTCAACTTCTCGATCGCGTCGCTCTGCTACTGGGCGGTCGGCTTCGCGCTCGCCTTCGGCGGGCTCGGGGAGATCGCGGGAACCCACGGGTTCTTCCTGGATGTGGGCTCCTCGGTCGAAGAGGCGGGCAAAAGCATCCCGTTCGTCGAAACGTATTCGATCAGTCCGGCAGCGTTCATGTTCTTCCAGTTCGTGTTCTGCGCTGTCTCGCTGGCGATCGTCTGGGGCGCCACGCTGGAGCGGATCAAGTTCAGCGCGTACATCATCTACGCGGTCATCTTCAGCGCCGTCCTCTACCCGGTGATGAGCCACTGGATCTTCGGTGGCGGCTGGCTGCAGGTCAACGTCGGTATGCAGGACTTCGCCGGCTCCACGGTGGTCCACCTGATCGGTGCGACGGGCGCGTTCGCGGCGCTGCTGCTGCTTGGCCCGCGGATCGGGAAGTACACGAAAGACGGCAAACCGCGGGCGATTCCAGGGCACTCGATGCCCCTCGTCGGTCTCGGCGTGCTGATCCTCTGGCTCGGCTGGTTCGGGTTCAACCCGGGTTCGACCCTGGGGGCGATCGGCGGTCGCTTCGCTGAAGTCGTCGTCGTCACCAACCTCGCGGCAGCCGCGGGCGTGATCGCGGCGGTCGCGGTGATGTGGATGCTCTCGAAAACGGTCGACATCGGCATGGCCGGCAACGGCGCGATCGCCGGTCTGGTCGCGATCACCGCCCCGTCCGGCTACGTCGAGTACTGGGCGGCTCCGATCATCGGCGCGGTCGCTGGCGTCATCGTGGTCCTCGGCGTGATCGCGATCGAGAAGATCATCGACGACCCGGTTGGAGCGACCTCCGCTCACGGCCTCGCCGGTATCTGGGGCACCCTGTCATGCGGGATCTTCACCTCACCCCGCCTGGCGGAATTCAACGAAGTCGGCGATCCGGGCCTCTGGTACAGCGGTTCGCTCCACCAGCTCGGCGCCCAGGCGCTGGGTGTGGCGGTCGCCTTCGGATGCGTGTTCGTCGTCTCCTACTCGATCTTCTTCCTGATCAAGAAGACGATCGGCCTCCGCGTCACCCCAGAGGAAGAGGACGCCGGCCTCGACATCTCCGAGCACGGGATGTACGGGTACCCGGAGCAGTTCATCCCGCAGCCCGAGTACTCGACGGGCTTGCAGTTCGGCACCCCGGCGCCCGCAGTCGCGGTACCAGCGGCGCCTCCCGTCAGCCCGATGACCACGACCGAGTCCTAGGAGGATTGGACGCATGAAAAAGATAGAGGCGTTCATCCGCCACGAGGCGTTCGAGCCGATCAGGGCCGAGCTGCTCGACAAGGGCTTCCCGTCCCTGTCGATCATCGAGGCCAAGGGCTCGGGTCGCCAGAAAGGCATCGTCGAGCGCTACCGCGGCTCGACCCTCACCGTCAACGTCCGGCCGAAGATCAAGCTGGAGGTCGTGGTCGAGGACAAAGACAAGTCGGTTGTCGTCGAGACGATCCTCAAACACGCCCGCACGGGTGAGGTCGGCGACGGCAAGATCTTCGTGCTGCCGGTCGAGGAGGCGATTCGCATCCGCACCGGTGAGGGCGGCATCGAGGTCCTCCAGTTGCACGGGGAGTCGGAGATACCCACCTAGGGCAGATCCGGGACAAACGGGAAACGAGAACGCGGACGGGGCGGCCTTTGCCGCCCCGTCCGGCGTTTGATCCACCCATCCGGCTAGCCTCGGCCGATGGTCGATGAGCGCATATCGCTGAGTGAGGCGGCACGGCGATCGGGAGTTCCGGCCAGCACCCTGAAACGCTGGGCCGAGGAGAAGATCGTCCCGGTCAGGCGCGGGCGCTGGACGGCGACCGCCGCCGCCCAGGCGAGGGTGGTGGCGCGGATGCGCGAGCGCGGCTACTCGCTGGCCGACCTGAAGGAGGCGGGGCGCGAGGGCCGGCTGGCCTTCGGCTTCGCCGAAGAGCTGTTCTCCGCAGAGGATGAGCAGGTGTCGGTGGAGGACGTCGCGCGGGAGACCGGGATGGAGCCGGAGCTGGTCGAACGGATCCTCATCATCCTCGGCACGCCGAAGGGCCGGCAGCGAACCCTCACCCTCGAAGACGCCGCGGCGCTGCGCCACTGCGCCCGCGTGCTGGCGGCGGGCTTCCCGCTGGTCGCCTTCCTGCAACTGGTCCGGGTCTACGTCCAGTCGATGCGCCGGATCGCCGACGCCGAGGTGCGCCTCTTCCATCTCTACGTGCACGAACCGCTCGTCCGCGACGCGGTTCCCGAGCTGGAGATGGCCGAGGAGATGGGGGAACTTGCGGCCGACATCCTGCCGCTGGCGCCGCCGCTGACCGAATACCTGCACAACCGCTACCTGCGCTACTTCCTCGAACAGGACGTCGTCGGGCACATGGAGGTCGACCAGGGCCTCGAGACGGCCGAAATCGAGCTGGGGCACGTCACGGTCACCCTCTGCTTCATCGACCTCACCGGGTTCACCCGCTACACCGAGGAAGAGGGGGACATCGAGGCGCTCGACGTGGTCGAGAACTTCGTCGCCACTGTGGAATCGACGCTTCCTCCGGAGGCGACGATCGTGAAGACGATCGGCGACGAGGTGATGGTGGTCTCTCCCGACGCGGCCTCGCTGACCGAGTGGGCGGTGCAGTTCCTCGGCAGCTTCTCGCAGCGCCCGCAGCCACGGGTCGGCATCCACTGCGGTGACGCGGTCTACCGCGACGGCGATTACTTCGGCAGCCAGGTGAACCTCGCCCACCGGGTCGTCAACCGCGCCCTCGCCGGCGAGGTGCTTGTGACCGACCGGGTCGCCGAGGCGATCGAGGGCAGGGAAGGGCTCGGCCTCGAGCCGATCGGCAGCGTCTCCCTCAAGGGCTTCCCGGTCCCGACCGAGCTGTTCCTCGTCCGCGCCGCGACCTGAGGCGGCTTCTGGCCTCGGTCCCGGCGGCGGGCCGCTCCTAGACTCATTCCATGGATGCGGATCGATTGATCGAGCGGATCGTCGCCGGCGGGCTGATCGCGCCCCCGGCGCCGGTCGTGGCGATGCTCTCGGGAGGGCGGGACTCCGTCTGCATGCTCGATGTCGCCGTTCGCGCCCGCGGCGCCGAGGCGGTCACCGCCCTGCACGTCAACTACGGGCTGCGCGGCGACTCCGACGAGGACGAGCGCTACTGCGCCGAGCTCTGCGCCGCGCTCGGCGCCGGGCTCGTGGTCGAGCGACCGCGGCGCCCCGAGGGCCCCGGCAACCTCCAGGCCTGGGCGCGCGACAGCCGCTACGCGGCGGCCGCGGGGCTTGCGCTGCCGAAGGGGGCGACGATCGTCACCGGCCACACCGCCGACGACCAGGTCGAGACCATCCTCTACCGCCTCGCCTCCTCGCCGAGCCGTCGGGCGCTGCTCGGCATGCGCCCCCACGACGGCAGCCTCGCCCGCCCGCTTCTGGGGACCACCCGGGCCGAGACCACGGCCTACTGCGAGGAGCGAGGCCTGAGCTGGCGCGAGGACCCTTCCAACGCCGACCGGGGCTTTGCCCGCAACCGGATCCGCCATGGCCTGCTGCCGGAGCTGGCGAAGGTCCACCCGGCGGCCTCGGCCAACGTGCTGCGCACGGCTGAGTTGCTGCGCGACGAGGCCGAGGTGCTCGAAGTCCTGGTCACGGCCGAGATCGACGGCTCCGGTGGCTCCGAGCGCGGCATGATCGAGCTGGGGCGCCTGGCCGAACTGCACCCGGCGCTGCGGCGGCTGGTGGTGCAGCGCCTGGCCGACGGCGCCGCCGGGCGCCCGGTCCCGGGGGCGGCCCGCCACGCCGACGAGGTCGCCGGCCTGCGTCGCACCGGCGTCGCCAGGCTCGACCTCGGCGGCGGCGTCCGCGCCGTCGTCGAGCGCGGCGTCCTTCGCGCCGAGCGCGACTGAAACCGCTCGCCCGGGGGGGG
>JBBDYP010000038.1:11731-35754 GCA_040900615.1 Solirubrobacterales bacterium
GGGCCGAAATGTCGACATATGGACGACATTTCGGCCCGTCGGCGATGTATCTAGACTGCGGCCGGTGAATGACTCGGCGATCGGCGAGACCCTCGTCGCCAGAGAGGACCTGCAGCGCCGCGTCGCCGAGTTGGGGGGCGAGGTCAGCCGCGACTACGCCGGGCGCGATCTGGTGATGGTCGGGGTGCTGAAGGGGGCCGTCCTCTTCCTGGCCGACCTGATGCGAAGCATCGACGTCCCCTGCGAGATCGACTTCATGGCGGTCTCCAGCTACGGGTCCCAGACCGATTCCTCGGGCGTCGTGCGCATCCTCAAGGACCTCGACGCCCCGATCGAGGATCGCCACGTCCTCATCGTCGAGGACATCATCGACTCCGGCCTCACCCTGCACTACCTGATGCGCAATCTGCGGGCACGGAACCCGGCATCGCTGGAGGTCTGCGCCCTGCTGACCAAGCCCGAGCGCCTGCGGGTGGACCTATCGCCGCGCTACGTCGGTTTCGAGATCCCGAATCGGTTCGCGATCGGCTACGGCCTGGACCACGCCCAGCGCTATCGCAATCTCGATTACGTGGCGGCGCTCGCCGACTAGACCAGAAAACCGCCCTGGTACGCTGATTTCACCCTTGAGGCGTTTTTTCAAAAGCGCGGCATTTCCGATCCTGCTCGTGGTCATCTTGGCGTTCATCGCCCAGAAAGTGATCACCGATGATTCCGGAGCGAAGGCGCCTGCCTACAACGACCTGATCAAGGCGAAAACGGGACTGATCGCCGAGGGCAAGATCGAAGAGGTCTCGGTCAACACCAAGGACAACACGCTCGACGTCAAGAAGACGAACGGCGAAAGCTTCTCGACCGGCTACCCGCCCGACGGCGAAGAAAGCCTGATCAACAAGCTCGAAGAGAGCGACGTCACGACCACGGTCCACGGCTCCGGCGGCTCCGGCCTGCTCTCGATCCTCACCTTCATCCTGCCCTTCGTCCTCTTCTTCGGCTTCTGGATCTTCCTGATGAACCAGATGCAGGGCGGCGGCTCACGGGTGATGAATTTCGGCAAATCGAAAGCCAAGCGGATGTCCGTGGACGCTCCGAAGATCACCTTCCGCGACGTCGCCGGAGTCGACGAGGCGGTCCAGGAGCTGGAGGAGATCAAGGAATTCCTCGAGAACCCGAAGAAGTTCCAGGCGCTCGGCGCCCGCATCCCCAAGGGGGTCCTGCTCTACGGCCCGCCCGGCACCGGCAAGACCCTGCTGGCCCGCGCGGTTGCCGGTGAGGCCGGTGTTCCCTTCTTCTCGATCTCCGGCTCGGACTTCGTCGAGATGTTCGTCGGCGTCGGCGCCAGCCGCGTCCGCGACCTCTTCGAGCAGGCCAAGCAGAACGCTCCTTGCATCATCTTCATGGACGAGATCGACGCCGTCGGCCGCCACCGCGGCGCCGGCATGGGCGGCGGTCACGACGAGCGCGAGCAGACCCTGAACCAGCTGCTGGTCGAGATGGACGGCTTCGAGATGAAGGACAACATCATCCTCATCGCCGCCACCAACCGGCCCGACATCCTCGACCCGGCCCTGCTGCGGCCCGGCCGCTTCGACCGCCAGGTCGTCGTCGACCGCCCTGACCGCAAGGGCCGCAAGCACATCCTCGAGGTGCACACCCGCGGCAAGCCGTTGGCCCGTGAAATCGACCTCGACACGCTGGCCGGCCAGACCCCCGGCTTCACCGGAGCCGACCTCGCCAACCTGATCAACGAGGCGGCGCTCCTGACCGCCCGCACGGGCAGCCGCGAGATCAGCATGAAAGAGCTCGAGGAGGGGATCATGCGGGTGATCGCCGGCCCTGAGAAGAAGACCCGGGTGATGAGCGAGAAGGAGCGGCTGATCACGGCCTACCACGAGCTCGGCCACGCGATCGTCGGCCACCTCCTGCCCAACTGCGACCCGGTCCACAAGGTCTCGATCATCAGCCGCGGCCAGGCGCTCGGCTACACGATCAGCCTGCCGACCGAGGACAAGTTCCTCACCACCCGCGCCGAGCTGACCGACACGATGGCGATGACCCTGGGCGGTCGCGCCGCCGAGGAGATCGTCTTCGGCGAGATCACCACCGGCGCCTCCAACGACCTCGAAAAGGTGACCGAGACCGCGAAGCAGATGGTGATGCGGTTCGGGATGTCGGAGCGGCTCGGCCCGCGCGTCTTCGGCCACGACCGGGGCCAGCCCTTCCTCGGCCGCGAATTCAGCGCCGAACCCGACTACTCCGACGAGATCGCCCGCGAGATCGACGACGAGATCCGCCGCATCGTCGAGGGCGCGCACCAGACCGCGAAGGGTCTGCTGAACGAGCACCGCGATGATCTGGACCAGATCTCGAAGCTGCTGCTCGAGCGCGAGACGATCGACGCCGACCAGTTCGCGGCGTTGCTCGAAGGCAAGGCCGAGGGCGAGGTCTTCGCCGACGAGGAGGAGCCGGCCCAGCCAGCGGAGCCCGAGCCCGAGCCCGAGCGCCCCGCGCGCGAAGGAGCACGGCCTTCGCCCAGTCCACGGCCGGGCTTCGCTGGCGGAGACGCGAGCTAAGTGACTATCCGAAAACCCCCACGCACGCCTGGCGGCGGCGGACACACTTCGCGGGGCGGCGTCCTCGGTCGGCCAAATGGCGCTGCCATTAGGCCTCCCTGCGTCCTGGCCCCGCTCGGTCCGGCGCTCGCCAGTCGCACACGCGAGTTTTCGGATAGTCACTAAGTCTCTGCCGCCGGGCAGATCAGGCGGTAGTCGCACCAGCTGCAGACGGCCGCCGAGGGGCGCGGCTCGAAGTCCTGGCCGAGGATGCCCTCGCCGACCTGGAGGACGGTTCGCTCGACCCGCTCGGCGTCGTCGGGCTTGGTCGGGGCGGCCACCTTGTCGGCGTCGAGCACGTAGTAGTAGCTGCCCGTTCCCGCCTCGATCTCCCATGCCTCGCGGGCGGCGAGACGGTAGAGGGCCAGCTGCAGGTCGCTCTCGAGGTCGGCTTCGCTCTTGCGCTCGCCGGTCTTGTAGTCGATCAGCTCGTAGTCGCCGTCGGGGAGGCGGTCGACCCGGTCGACCCTGCCGCGGACGTGGTGCTCGCCGACCTTGAAGTCGAACTTGCGCTCCAACCAGACCGGTTCGCCCTCGGCGACCCGCTCGCGATCCCAGTAGAGGCGCAGCGCCTCGCGGGCACGGTCGCGAAACTGGAGCTCGTCGTCGGTCGAGCCGAAGCCGGTGCGCCGCCAGCCGGTCTCGAACAGGTTCGTCAGCCGGCGCAGGCCGTCCTCGTCGCTCTCCGGCGGCTCCTTGTGGAAGCGCTCGAGGACGTTGTGGATGAGGATGCCGAAGCGCTGGTTGATCGTCGGCTCCTGGGGGATCCCGAAGACCCGCGCGAACTTGTACTTCAGCGGGCAGGTCAGGTAGAGGCTGAGGTCGGAGGCCGAGAGGCTGAGCCTGCCGTCGCCGCGACGCGGCAGGAACGCCTCCAGCGAGGGCTCCTCGCGGGCCGCGATCAGCTCCAGCCGGCGTCCCCGCTCGTGCTCGGAGCCGAGCAGGTAGGAGTCGAGCGAGGAGGCGTCCAGCTCCGCCTGCTGCTCGGGCGTGGCGACCTGCCGCAGGAGCCCGTTGACCGCGTCGATCGCCTCGGCGGTCGGCTCGTCGCCGGGACGTTGGGCCAGGGCGGCCAGCTTCAGCAGCTCCAGGTAGCGGGCGATCGCGCGGTTGACGTCGATCGCCGTGTCCAGGCGCGGCTCCGAGAGCTCCCGGCCGGCTCGCCAGGAGGCCTCGAGGACCTGCTCGCGCAGGGTTCGGTACGTGGCGTGCAGGCCCTCGGCGGGCCCGAACAGCTCCTCCTCGTGCTCCTCCTCGCTCGCCTCCGTCGCGGCCAGCGCCGCCGCGTAATAGCGGCAGGGACGGGCCTCGCCCTCCTCTCCTCGCGCCAGGCGCGAGAGCACGAGGCCGCTGCGGGCCGGCCAGCCGATCCGCGTCCAGTCGTGCTCCGCCTCGAGCCCGAGCACGAAGACGTGGTCGAAGCCGATGCCCTTGACCGCGTCGACCGCCATGCCCTGCACCGAGCCCGGCGCGCGCGGCTCCTCGCCTCCCGCCGGCTCGACGCCGGCCTCGGCGACGGCGCTGAGGTAGGCGACGAAGCCGCGGGTCGAGCCGTGCGGCTCACGTCGCGCCCAGGCGGTCGCCAGCTCGGCCAGGCGCGAGAGCCCGAGCAGGCGCTCCGCCACCTCGGGCTGGGCGGCGAAGAGGCGCTGGCGCCGCAGGCCGACTCGCTCGATCAGCCTGCGCACGAAGACGTCGGCGCGGCGCTCCTCCATCGCCGCCGAGGCGGCACCGTAGAGCTTGAGGAAGGCCTGGAACCGCTCGCGGGCCTCGGGCTGGAACTGGGGGCTGTCGAGAGCCGCCTCGCAGCCAGCGACCATGTCGAGCTTGCGCCGCCGGGAGATCGTCGTCAGCCGCGCCAGGTCCCCGGATCGCAGCTCGATCGGCGGACGGGTCAGCGCCCGCGCCGCCGCGGCCGAGTCGTCGGGGTCGGCGAGGACGCGCAGCCAGGCGATCGCGTCGCGCACCTCGGGTCGCTGGAACAGAGCGATCGGGCCGGATAGATGGAAGGGGATGCCGCGCTCCTCCATCGCCGCCGCGACGGCGCCGCCCTGGCGAGCGGGCTCGGCGAGGAGAACGCAAATCGCCTCGGGGCCGGTGCCGGCGGCGACCAGGTGCTCGACCTCGCGGGCGACCGCCTGCGCCTGGGCGCGCTCGTTCCTGCACTTCCAGAAGCGCACGACGGGGTCGCGGAACCGCCGCTCGAGCATCACCACGTCGCCTTCGGGGTGGAGGTCCCGGAACCACGAATCGAGCCGCGGCGCGTCCGCGTCCTCCAGCGCGTACAGATGGTTCGGGTTGTCGGCGGCCAGGGCCTCCAGGATCGCCCGCTGAGCCCTGGTGGTCTCCTCCAGCTCGTCGACCATCAGGAACCGGAAGCGGTCGGCCAGCTCGCGGCGGACGTCTGGACGCTCGATCAGGAGGCAGTTGAGGGCGAGGAAGACGTCGCCGCCGTCGAGGCTGCCGGCGTCGGCGAGGATTCGGTCGTGGGCCGCGAACAGCTCGGCGAACTCGACGTCGCGGCGCGCTGCCTCCCGCTCGGCCTCATCGGAGGCCGCCTGCTCCCGCTCGCCGGCGCGGGTCTCGAGCGTGGTGGGGCCGACGGCATCCGCCTTGAGCCCGTCGATCTGGGCAAGCAGGCGGGCCAGGAGGCCGGCGGGGTTGCCGCGAATCTCATGGCGCCGCAGGGGCAGCTGGTCGAGCCGGTCGAGGAGCATCGCCAGGCGCTCGGCCGGGCCGAGCACGTCGAAGAAGGGGTCGAGGCCGGCCGCCTCGGAGTGCTCGCGCAGAAGGCGCTCGCCGAGGCTGTCCCAGCTGCCGATCCAGAGCTCTTCGAAGGGACCGTCGAGCAGGGCCTCGGAGCGCTCGCGCAGCCGCCGCGCCGTGGCACGGGTCGAGCCGATGACCATCACGCGCTCCGGCCCGACGCCGCTCGCGACGAGGTTGGCGAGGCGCCGAGCGAGCAGCTCGGTCTTGCCGGTGCCGGCGGCGCCCACGACCAGCAGCGGCCCGTCGCCGTGCCCGGCGACGCGCTCCCGCCCGCCCGTCTCCACCTCTGCCGTGGTTGGCTCCTGGCCCATCGCCCAACGCTAGCGCGCGATGGGTCTGCCCGAAAAGCCCCACGCACGCCTGACGGCGGCGGACACACTTCGCGGGGCGGCATCTTCGGTCGGCCAAATGGCGCTGCCATTCGGCCTCTCTGCGTCCTGGCCCCGCTCAGTCCGGCGCTCGCCAGTCGCACACGGGGGTTTTCGGGCAGACCCATAGCATCCGGGTCGATGGACGTTTTCTCCGCAGACTGGCTGGGAATCTGCCGCCGCGCCGTGGCGGCGCAGCGGGCGATCTTCGCCGCCACCGCGAGCAGCGAGGAACGGACCGTTTACGAGGGCGTCGGCGAGGGCGGCGACCGCAGCCTCGCGATCGATCGTCGTTGCGAGGACGCGGTCTTCGCCGAGCTGGAGGCGCTGGCCGCCGAGGGGGCCTCGTTCGTCGCCGTCTCCGAGGAGCGGGGCGAGGTCGGCTTCGGCTCGGGCGGCCCCGTGCGGGTCGTGATCGACCCGATCGACGGCTCGCTCAACGCCCGCCGGACGATTCCCTCGCACAGCCTCAGCATCGCCGTCGCATCCGGTCCCTCGATGGCCGACGTCGGGTTCGGCTTCGTCCACGACTTCGGTGCCGACGAGGAGTTCGTCGCCCGCCGTGGCGAGGGGGCGAGCCTGGGGGGCAGGCAGATCCGGGTCGCCGCCGAGGGCGAGAGGCTCGAGGTCGTGGGACTCGAGTCGGCCGAGCCGGCGTGGGCGCTCCCGGCCCTCGAGGCGCTGGCGGGGAAGGTGCACCGGATGCGGGTTGTCGGATCGATCGCGATCACCGCCGCCTACGTCGGCGCCGGTCGCTTCGACGGGATGCTCGGCCTGCGCCCGTGCCGGTCGGTCGACGCCGCCGCCGCGCAGCTGATCGTGCGCGAGGCCGGCGGCGCGATCGGGTTCGGGGAGCTTTCCCTGGAGCAGGCGGCGCTGGACCTCGAGGCGCGCTACCCGATCGCCGCGGCAAGTGGCGAGGCGGCCCTGGAGACGCTCGTCGCCGCTCAGCGCGCCTGAGGCTCCCAGCCCGATTCCCCGCCGCGCTGTTCCTTTTCCGCGATAGCCGCGGAGAACTCACAGCGCGGGCGTGTAACCGGCGGCGGCAGCGAGTTTAAGAACGTATGTTCGTAAAGAACGTATGTTCGCTAAGCTCGGAAACGCCCGAGGCAGCCAAACGAAACCGAAGGGGATTCGACTTCATGGCAACCCAGAGCAGCAACAGCAGCAAAGAGAAAACGCAGGCCAAACGCGCCACCACCGAAGCGAAGAAATCCGCTGCGGCCGGCGCGGCCGCCGGCAAACGGGCCACGACCAAGGCCGTCGCGGCCGAGAAGAATCAGGTCCAGGCCGTCGCCGAGGCCGCGGTCGACCTGCCGGTCGGCGCTGTCCTTTCGGTCAGCGACCGCCTCTCCGACCTGGTCGACCCGTGGACCGACCGCAGCAAGGCCGAGAAACAGCTCAAGACCTACCGCACGCAGTTGCGCAAATCGCTGAAGCGGACCGAGCGCCGCGGCACCAGCGCTCGCCGCAAAGCGACCACCGAGGCCCGCAAGACTCGCACCCGGGTCGAGCGTGAGGCCCGCAGGCGTCAGCGCACTGTCGAGAGCACGCTGAAGCGCAACCGCAATCAGGTCGAGCGGCGCGTACGCGGCGCGATCGACGGGCAGGCCTCGCGGGCCCAGGGTCTGGTCGACACGGTCAGCGACCAGCTGGCGGCGCTTAGATAGAGCAAACCTCCCATCGCCGCAGTGCCGACCGCCCCGATTTTCGGGGCGGTCGGCGTTTGGCGATGCCGTTTGCTCGAGAGTCCGCTATGCGGACACAAATGCAGACTCGTGATCAGCGTCCGGTGATGGCGACCGGTCGTGAGGCTCCCGGCGCGTACGGCCAGCCCTCCTGAGCCGGGGCGTAGGCGCGGAACTGGAAGTGGACGCCGCGGCTGTCGTCGTCGCTGAACGAGTAGGCGTAGTGGAAACGGCCCCGGCGGTCGGTCTGGACGGTGCGGAACTCGCTCCAGGGCGCACCGGGCAGCCGGAACTGGAGCTGGACCGGCCGCCCCGAGGACGGGATCCTCGCTCCGAGCTGGCCGATCCGGCCGCTGAAGACCACCGGCGCACCGCCGACCGATGCAGTCTCCGCCGATGCGTGCATGCGGACCACGGTCGGCACCGCGAGCTGCACCTGCCCACCGCTGGCGCGCGTGAGAACCCGGTTTCCGGCGAAGCGGGCCTCGATCCGGCGACTTGGACCGGGGGCCAGGCGTGCCAGGAAGGTGCCGTCCTCGCCGGTCACGACCGTGGTCGTGCGCGCCGCGATGCGGGCACCGGCGTCGAAGGTCTCGATCAGGTCGACCGGGAGCCCGGCAAGCGGCGACCCGGACGGCGAAATGAGCCTCCCGCCGACGCGAACACCGTTCCCATAGCCGATCGACTTGGTGCTGAGCTGCCTGGCCCCGAAGCCGAAACTGATCGCGGTCTCGCGCTTGAGCGGATTCGCGAGGACCATCCGGGCGCCATCGGTCCGGCGGTTGCCGCCTCCAGCGTTGCCCGCGGCGTCGTATCCGGTCGCACTGAATTCGTAGCTACCGGCGGGGCTGGCGTCGGAGTCCCAACGGGCGACCAGCCTGCCCTCGGAGACCGAAGTGGGCAAGCGTTCGAACTGCCGGTGCGTGCCCGCCGCCCGGACCGAGATCGTTCCCTTCGCCGTGCCGGGACCTGAGACCTGGTCCGTTACCACTGCTTCGATCCGCTCCGGGTCCGCAGGGTCCCGGGCCACGACGAAGGCCACCTGGGGCGGCGTGCCGTCGATGCGGACGACGACGGACTCGGGAGGGGCGGAGCCAGCCTGGCCGTCGCCGACGTTTCCGGCTGCGTCGCGTGCGTAGTAGGCAACTCGGTGCGTCCCGTCCCCGGTCACCGTCACGGCCGCCGAGGGGCCGGGGGAGACGGCCGGCACGCCGCCGTCGACCGCGATCGCCGTGAACGGCCCGGCGGGGCCGGATGAAGCCATGCCCGAGTGCCGGTCGGTGGCGGTGGCGAGGATCCGCACGGGCCCGTCCGCCCACCCGCTCGGTGGTCCGGTCAACGCTACATCGGGCAGGCTGGCGTCCACGCGCACGCTTACGTCCTCCGCGACCCTCGACCTCATGCCAGAGCCGGAGACGGCCACGACATGGGCGAAGTTGAGCCCCTCCGGCAGGGTGCCAAGCGAGATCGAGGCGGCGGCCGCCCCGGAGCGCAGGTTCGTCTCGGCCTCGCCGCACCGATTCGGTCCAGCGCAGGGTGAGCCTTCCGGTTCCCGGTCGACCGAGACCGCGTAGCCGCGGATGCCAGAAACGGGCTGGGGGCCGATCGGCGCCTCGATTCGCAGCGTCGCGGCGCCGCCGGGAATCCACGTCGCCAGCGCGACTGGGCGGGCACTGCCCGGGCGGGCATCGTCGAAGAGAAGCGTCGCACCCACGCGGGGGCCCTGGTCAACTCCGTGTTCGAGCCAGACTTCGGCCCTGTAGCGGCCGGGGTCGGAGGGGACGTGGATGTGATCGAACTGACGAACCTCCCAGGGGATGCGGGCGGCGGGGACCACCACGTCGCCGTCGGCGTCGCGGACGAGGTAGGCGACCGCCGTGGCGGGAGCAACCTGAATGGCATCCGGCGATCGATCCCAATCGAGCCGGAAGTCATTGTCGGCGTGCCACGCGGCCTCGCCCCCGGCGACCCGCAGGCCGAGCGGCCGCAGGGATTCGAGGTCGGCCGCGGCAACGGCCGTCGGCCCGGCGGCGAGCGCCGCGAGCAGCAGCGCCGCGAGCAGGGCTGAGCGCCGAAGCCTCACGGCCCGAACTCCCCCGCGGGGCTGCCTTCCCCTGCAGCGGAGGCGGCGGGCGGCGCGGGTGCCGGCGGCGGGGCGAATCCGCCGGCCTCGCTGGCGGGTGCCGGGGGCGCTTCGGCCTGCGGCTCGGGTGGCTCATCGCGTTCGGGTTGGGGCTGGGGTTGGGCGGCCGGTTCGGGCGCCGGTACGTAGTCGACCGCCGCTTCCTCGCCGGCCCCCTGGTCGAGAAGCGGAACGGCCTGGCGCTCCAGCTTCGGGGCCTTCGCGTGGTCGGCGCCGACTCCGAGGGGGGCCGGGACGACACCGGTGGCGACGCAGGCCGCGGCCCCTCCCACCGTGCCGACGCAGATCGCCATCGCCTTCGCCAGCGCCGCCATGCCGGCGCCGCGGGTTCCGCCGGCCGCTACGACCTGGGAGAGCGTTGAGTCGGTGGCCTCGGCTCCGCTGAAGCGAGAGGCGATCCCCGTAATCGCCTCATGGACGCGGTCGAGCAGGGAGCGGCCGAGCGGGAGCGTCGGAGCGAGCGCTGCCGCTGCGGGCGGTGCCGCCCGGTAGGCTCTCAGGGTCGCGCGGCAGTGCGGGCAGGCGCGAAGGTGCTCGCGCACCGTCGCCGTCTCGTCGGGGCCGGCCTCGCCGTCGCAGAAGGCGGAGAGCAGCGGCCCCATCTCCGCGCAGCGGCTCCCGTCTTCGCTGCGGGAGATCAGATTGCGAAACCGCTCCCTTCCCTCGGCCAGGCAGCGATTGATTTTGGTCCTGCTGTAGCCGGTGATCTCGCCGATCTCCACGTAGGAGTAGCCCTCGGCCAGGAGGCTCAGCGCGCGCAGCTCCTGCGGCTTCAGAGCCTGCAGCGCCTCGCGGCTGCGAGCGATGGCTTCGCGCCGCTCCGCCCGCTCCGGAGGGCCGTCGGCGTCGGCCGGGATCAGCGACACCCAGTCCTCCTTGCCCGGCTCCGTAGGGGTGGCTGCCGGCCCGGCGAGGATTCGCTCGCGTTCGCGTCGCACGGCCAGCGCCTCGTGCTTGACCACGGTCTGCGTCCAGCGGATCAGTTCCCTGGGATCCTCGGACGGGGCTTTCTTGAGGAGGATCTCGAGGGTCCGCTGCAGGGCGTCGTCGGCGTCGTCGGCGCAGAGCGAATAGCGTCGCGCGGTGCGGCGCAGGGCCGCCTCGTGGCGGGCGTAGGTCTCCACGGCAGCACGTTTGCGCGCCGCCTCGTCCACCCCGGGCGCCAACGCCACGCGCTCCCCCTCCCCATGGCCTGATTTCACCACTCGACTCCCCCCGCTCGCTTTAAACTTTTCGCACTAAACATGCCAGCGAAAGTGCCGACTTACGCGCGTCTCTCCCCCCTTCTGGACGTTTCTCGCAGGCGGGGTCTGCGGAAATTGCGGGAATGGCCCACTGCGCGCACCCGCCCCCGACCCCGATAGCATCGACTCCGATGACCACCTGCGTAGTCACCGGCGGCGCCGGCTTCCTCGGTTCCCACCTCGGCGAGCACCTGCTCGGCAAGGGGCACAGGGTGATCTGCCTCGACAACCTCGAGACCGGGTCGCTGGAGAACATCGCCCACATCCGTGACGACGCGTTCGAGTTCCGCAACGTCGACATCACCTCCCACGTGGACGTCCCCGAGGACGTCGACTTCGTCTACCACCTCGCCTCTCCGGCGAGCCCGATCGACTACCTGCGGCTGCCGCTGCACACGCTCAAGGTCGGCTCCCACGGGACCCACCACATGCTCGGCGTCGCCAAGTTCAAGCGCGCCCGCTTCCTGATCGCCTCGACCAGCGAGGTCTACGGCGATCCCCAGGAGCACCCGCAGACGGAGTCCTACTGGGGCCACGTCAACCCGATCGGGCCGCGCGGCGTCTACGACGAGGCCAAGCGCTACGCCGAGGCGCTGACGATGGCCTACCACCGCCAGCAGGGCGTCGACACGGCGATCGTCAGGATCTTCAATACCTACGGGCCCCGCATGCGGCCGCACGACGGCCGCGCGATCCCGACCTTCCTGCGCCAGGCTCTCCAGGACCGGCCCCTGACCGTGTTCGGGGACGGCAGCCAGACGCGCAGCTTCTGTTACGTCGACGACCTGATTCGCGGCATCGTCGCGCTGGCCGAGTCCGACGTCCACACGCCCGTCAACATCGGCAATCCGAACGAGTTCACCCTGCTGGAGCTTGCCAAGGCCGTGATCGAGGTAACCGACTCCCGCTCGGAGATCGTCTTCGAGGCGCTGCCGACCGACGACCCGCAGCAGCGCCAGCCCGACATCGGCCGCGCTCGCGACCTGCTCAGCTGGGAGCCGACGATCGAGCTGGTCGACGGCCTGCGCCGGACGATCGAGCAGACCGGCATCGAGCGCCTGGTCGGCGCCTCGGACTAGTCCACCCACTCCGCCTCGGCCTCGGGCCCGCCGCCGCTCACGGTCGAAGCGCGGCTGCTCGCGGGCAAAGAAAAGGGCGGCCCGGAGGCCGCCCTTTCCAACGTCCCTCTGGCGAGAGCTACTGCGTCTGCGCCACGAAGGAGAACGTGCCGAGCGGGTCGCCGGCGGCAAATTTGTCCTGCGGCCCGAACACTTTTTCGATCTCGTTGATGAACACCTGGTTCAGCGTTTCCGCCGTGACAGCCTGAAGCGTCGCGGAGGCGTTCTGGACGCTAACCGTGTGGGCGATCGGGTCGGAGACGATCGTCGCCCCGGTCAGGTTGATGTCGGCGATTGAGGCACGGCCGAGGTTCCCGAGGTTGGCTTTCGCGTTTTTCGGGTTCTCGATGATGACTTCCACGGAGGCCGTTTTCGCCGCCATGTCCACCCAGATGTTGCCCATCGTCAGGGTGGTGACGCTGCCGGCTTCGACCGCTTCCAGGTTCTGGACCAGTTTCAGGCCGCCGAGCGTCTGGAGCGTGCCGGCCGTAGCGAACGGCGACATCGTCCCGCCGCCGATCGGGAAGGCGACCGTCGGGGGAGGCCCGGGGTTCGTCACCGTCGTCGGCGCCACCGGCGCGAGCTGCACTTTGAACGCGCCGCCGGGGCCGATTTTGCTGAGTTTTTCCAGCGCCGACGCGCTGAGCGCGAGCGTTGCACTGCCGGTCGGCAACACGGCCACGGTGCTCGGCTGGGTTTCAGTCGTCGACTTCGCGATCAGCTTGCCGCCGATGAACGGCTTCGGCTTGCCCTTGGCGAAGCCGAGCTTCTTGTTCAGGGCGCTCGCCGCCGAACCCGTCAGCTTCAGCTTCTTGATCGTCAGGTTGACGCCGAAACCGTTGCGGGCGAAGGTGAAGCCCGCCACGGTGGCGACCTTGACTTTCTTGCCCCCGACCTTGCCGGTCAGCGATTTCTTGGTGGTGTCGAGGACCAGCCCCTTGACCGGAGCGCTCTTCTTGCCGGCCTTGAACTTGAGCCCGCCGCTGAGGGTGACGGAACCGAGCCCGGTGGTCGGATCGAGTTCGCCAGCGGTGACGGTGAACGTCGCCTTGCTGCCCTTGAGCTTGGCCGGGGAGATCTTCGACGTCGTGATGCCGAAGGTCTTGAGGTACTTGGTGAAGCCGTTGTTGAGGGTCACGGTGGTGCTACCGCTGGCGACCGGGTCGGGCGCGGCGGAGGCGAAGGGAGCGAACGCCAGCAGCGCGAATAGCGCCGCGACCAGGATTCCGGCCGGCAGCATCGTCCCCCGAGCCATTCGTGGCTGGGTTGCATCAGTCATATGGTTCCTCCGTTGTTGCCGCCCCCTGCTGCCCCGATAGGCGACTTACGGCAAGTCGATTGCGACCAAGACTATTCTCGGCCCGCAGACAACACAACCCGTTTATTGCATCTTTGTTCCGGTTTCGCCCTGGAATGGGAAGGAACCGGCTTGCTGGCCAGCCGGTTCCGCGCCGACGGAGGGTGTCCGCCTTTGATCGAGGGCCGACGCGGCCGTCTAGAGGCCCGCCCCAATATCCTGCTCGGAGATGGCGAGCGGAACCGACAGGTCAGCGGCCGAGGAGGCCCACCGCACGATCGCCCCGGTGGTCGGCCCCGACGACGAGCGGGTCTTCACCGACTCCGGCATCGAGATCGAGAGCCTCTACACCGAGGAGGACGTCGGCCCGGGCCTCGAGGAGCGGCTCGGCGAGCCCGGATCCCCGCCCTTCACCCGCGGCATCCACGAGGGCATGTACCGCGACCGGCTCTGGACGATGCGCCAGTACGCCGGCTTCGCCTCCCCCGAGGACACCAACGAGCGCTACCGCTACCTGATCGAGCACGGGTCGACCGGGCTCTCGATGGCCTTCGACCTGCCGACCCAGCTCGGCCGTGACTCCGACGACCCGCTCTGCAACGGCGAGGTCGGGCGCACCGGGGTCCCGATCGACACGATCGAGGACATGCGGATCTGCTTCGACCAGATCCCCCTCGACGGCGTCTCGACCTCGATGACGATCAACGCGCCCGCGGCGATCCTGCTGCTGCTCTACGAGCTGGTCGGCGAGGAGCAGGGGGTCCCCTCCGAGAAGCTGCGCGGGACGGTCCAGAACGACGTGCTGAAGGAGTACATGGCGCGCGGCAACTACATCTACCCGCCCGAGCCGACGATGCGCCTGACCACCGACATCTTCGAGTACTGCCAGGAGAACGTGCCGAAATGGAACACGATCTCGATCTCCGGCTACCACATCCGCGAGAAGGGCTGCTCGGCGGTTCAGGAGGTCGCGTTCACGCTGTCCAACGCGATCGCCTACGTCGAGGCGGCGCTCGACCGCGGGCTGAAGATCGACGAGTTCGCGCCCCGGCTCGCCTTCTTCTTCAACTGCCACAACAACGTCTTCCAGGAGATCGCCAAGTTCCGCGCGGTGCGGCGGATGTGGGCCAAGATCGTCGCCGATCGGTTCGGGGCCAAGGACCCGAACTCGATGAAGATCCGCTTCCACACCCAGACCGGCGGCGTGACGTTGCAGGCCCAGCAGCCCGAGGTCAACATCATCCGCGTCGCCCTGCAGGGCTTCGCCGCGGTCGCCGGCGGCACCCAGTCGCTGCACACCAACGGCTTCGACGAGGCGCTGGCGCTGCCGACCGAGCGCTCGGCGCGGATCGCCCTGCGGACCCAGCAGGTGCTCGCCCACGAGTCCGGCGTCGCCGACACCGTCGACCCCTTCGCCGGCTCCTACTTCGTCGAGTCGCTGACCGACGAGATCGAGCTGCGCGCTTGGGAGCTGATGGACAAGGTCGCCGAGCTGGGCGGCTCGGTCGAGGCGCTGGAGTTCATGCAGCGCGAGATCGAGGAGTCCGCGATGAGCTACCACGAACGCTACAAGTCGGGCCAGGACGTGATCGTGGGCGTCAACAAGTTCGTCACCGACCAGGTCGACGACGTCGACATCCTCAAGGTCGACCCCGAGTCCGAGCAGCGCCAGCTGGCCCGTCTCGAGGCCTTCAAGGAGGCCCGCGACCAGGCCGACGTGGACGCCAAGCTCGAGTCGCTCAAGGACGTCGCCCGCGGCGACGGCAACCTCCTGCACCCGATCCGCGCCGCGCTCGCGGCCAGCGCCTCGATCGGCGAGGTCTGCGGCGCCCTGCGCGAGGTCTTCGGCGAATACAAGGGCGGCGCCTTCTTCTAGGGACGAGCGCCGGTGCGCCTTCGCACGCCCTGGCAGGTGCTTGGCGCGACGCATCCGACTTTGACCACAGCGGGGTGGGGTCAAAGTCGGATGCGTCGCTGGAGCATCGCCGCGGCTGCGGCCAGGGCGGCTCGCACATTTCGGGGTTCGTAGCGGATCTCGTAGTGGGTGAAGCGGAGCGGACTCATCCCGGCGATCACGTGGGTGCGGTCGCGAAGAGCGTCGCGGGCCTGGGCGGAGGGGGTGCGGTGGTAGCGGAGGCCGTCGGTCTCCACCACCAGCCCCAGGTCGGGCCAGAAGAAGTCGACTTCGAAGCCGTCGACGATCTGTTTGCTGAGCGGCGGCGGGAGCTTGGCGGCAGCTGCGATCGGGCGGAAGAAGATCTCCAGGTCGGAATCGGAGAGGCGGAAGGTGAGCCGGTCCAGGAGGAAGCGAAGTGCGGCCGCCCCCGGCACGCCTGCGTAGCCGTCGAGCGCCACCCTGAGCGCCTCGGGATCGATCAGGTCTCGCTTGTCCGCGTCGTTGACAGCCCTCTCGACGGCGACCGCCTCGAGTTCGGTTGCCATATCGATCAGCGTCCGCGCCGGGGAGGTCACCGGGATGTCGTCGTGCGAGCAGATGTCCTCGGCCGCGAGGCTGGGGCGACCACGGATTCGGAGGCCCGGGCGCCGCAGTTCGCAGCGGCGCCTTACGCTGACGTTGACCTGGTCACCCCGCTCGGCGCCGATCTGCCAGAGCGCCGCCGCGCTCCCGTGGCTCAACGCCGCTCCCTCACCGCAGGTGAGCACCGCTGCCATCCAACGCCTCCGCTGGGTCAACGCGGGCCAGCCAACGGCATAGACCCCTCGCGCAACCGGGTGTAGCCGCCCGCGCAGGACTCGGTGCTCGATCGCCCTAGCGCTGAAGCCCAGCGCCAGCAGCTGCCGCCGCGCCACGACCCCATGCTGCCGTCCAGCCAACCCCCAGGCCTTCGACGAGCGCGTATCCGACATTGACCCCACCCTGCTGTGGTCAATGTCGGATACGCGCGGATTCTCCCCCTGAATGGGATCGCCCAACTTGGTGGCGGGAGCAGGAACGGCTGCGCGGTGGTTGAAGCGGCCCCCATGATCGAGGTTTCGAGGACGCTGATGAAGTCCGAGCCCGAGCTGGCGGAGCTGGTCGCGACCGTCGAGGGCCTCGAGGTGACGATGGCCGAGAAGGGCTTCGGGACCCGGGTCGCGATCCGCGCCTCCGAGCAGAGCGGCCTCGTCGAGGCCGACCTGGAGGCCGTCCTCGACCGCCTGGCGGAACCCCAGCGGCGGCCCTTCAGCTGAGCGGCCTCCGGGCATGAGCTTGCAATCCCACCCCAACTTGGGCGGCAACGACCGGCCCAGAAAGCGAGTCCCCAGAGTGAAAACGTTGAAGCGCCACCTCACGGTGGCCAACGTCCTGTCCCTTACCGCGCTGTTCGTAGCTCTCAGCGCGACCGCTGTCGCCGCCACCAAACTGGCCCCCGGCCAAGTCAAGGCGGTCAACATCGCAAGCCAGGCGGTGACGAACGCGAAAATCAAGACTCAGGCCGTCACCTCGGGCAAAATCAAGAACGGCGGCGTCAACGCGACCGACATCGCCAACGGCGCGGTGATCAGCTCGAAGCTGGCCACCGGCGCGGTCATTTCCAGCAAGCTGGGCAAGAAGTCGGTGACCGTCAACGCGATCGGCCCGGAAGCCGTGACGGGCGGCAAGCTGGGGAACGAATCGGTCAGCGCCGCAAAGCTCTCGGCGTCGCTCTACGCGCAGCTGATCAAGAACGTGACCTACGTCAACGGCGAAAGCGCGTCCAACAACCTGGTTGCCAAGTCTGCGGAAGCTGTTTGCCCCGCTGGCAAGCAGGCGATCGGCGGTGGCGCCCGCGTCAACGGCGAACTCCAGGACGTCGCCGTGACCGGCTCCAACCCGACCTCGGTCGGCACCGTCCGTACCGGTTGGTCGGCGTTCGCCCGGGACGTTGAGGGCACCCCCGGCGGCAACTGGTCGATCGAGGCCTTCGCCGTCTGCGCCGAACTCTAGGCACAGAGCGACATCAGGCTGTCCGGAGGGCCCGCGATGCGGGCCCTCCGGCGTTGAGTCGCCTGCTCAGGCGGGTGGGGCGAGGCGGTCGGCGAGTTGGGCGCGCGAGCCGATGCCGAGCTTGCGGTAGACGCGGGTCAGGTGGGTCTCGACCGTGCGCTTGGTGAGGAAGAGCTCCTGCGCGATCTCGCGGTTGCTCCGCCCCGCCGCCGCCTGCTCCGCCACCTGTCGCTCGCGGCCGGTCAGTGCCTCCGGCCCGACGATCGCGCTGCGCCGGGGACGGGCGCCGGCGGCTACCAGCGCCTCCCGGGCCCGCCGCTCCAGCGGCGCCGCATCGCAGGCGGAGGCGAGCGCGAGAGCCTCGGCCAGCGGCTCGCGCGCCGCGAGGGGGGAGCTCTGGCGCGCGATCAGCCCCTTCAGCAGCTGTGCCTCGGCGAGCTCCGCCCGTGCCGGCGAGGGCGCGAGGACCGACAGGGCGTCCGCCAGCAGCGCCGACTGCTCGCCCGCCTCCGCCACCGCCGCCGCCCTGCCGAGCGCCCGTCCCAGCGCGCGCGGGGCTCCCCAGGCGCGCCCCAGCGCCACCTCCTCCGTTGCCAGCGCACGCGCCCGCTCTCCATCCCCCAGGGCGCTCGCCAGCAGCGCCGCCTCCGAGCGCCAGGGAAGCAGGGCCGGGTTGCGACCGCCGACGCGTTCGAAGCGGCGGCCGAGGTCGAGCATCTCCTCCAGCGCTCCCGCGGCGTCGCCGCCGGCCGCGCGCAGGCGGGCCCGGCTCAGGGCCAGCCCGTGGAGGTTGACGGCGCCGGGGTCGCCCGGTGCCCGGCCGGCGCGCTCCAGCGTATGGCGGGCGCGGTCGAGCTCTCCCATCGCGATCTCGGCATCGGCTTGCGCCGCCGCCGCGAAGGAGACGACGCCCCCGCCCATCCCGTAGGCCTCCATCGCCTCCAGGGCGTCGGCCGCCTCGACCGCGGCCTCGCCCAGCTCGCCCCGGGCGAGCAGGGCGAGGGCGCGGAACATCTTCGCTCCGCTCCAGGTGGCGACGCGACCGAGCCGACGGCCGGTGGCTTCCCACTCCTCGCAGAGGTCGAGCGCTTCCTCGTGGTCGGCGGCGATCAGGACCAGCATCCCGAACGCGTACTGGGCGCCGGCCTCGGTCGCGTAGCGCGTCCACTCGCCGGTGAACGCGGCGCGCACCGGCGGCGCAACCTCGGCCGCCGGGCTGTTGCCGCGTGCCTGGCGGTATCCGAGCAGGCAGGCGAGCCGGCGTGCGTCCGGCCCGTCCCCGGTCGCGGGTTTGGGCTCGATTCCGGCGCTTATGGGGGGCTCGTCGACCAGCAGCTCGCCGGTCAGCACCAGCGCCTCGAGGTGGCGGGCCACCTCGTCGTCTCGGCCATCGAGGTCGGCCAGCGCCGCGCGTCCTATGTCGATAGTTCGCTGTGGGTCCCAGGACGGCAGGTGGGAGGCGAGGGTCGCGGCGACCCCGGCGCGAATCCGAGGCTCCTCGATCTCGTCGAGGATATCCTCCATGCGGCAAATCGCCGCTGGCGAATCGACCAGCGTCTCCGCCTGCGCCAGCGCGATCTGCAGCTGGAGGCGGTCCCCCGCCGCCGGGGGCTCATCGAGCGCGCGCCGCAGGCAGGCGACTGCGGTCCGGCCGTCGCCAGCCGCCAGGGCGGCGACGGCTGCCTCGCGCAGCAGTGCCACCCAGGCGGTGTCGCCGGCCGGCGGGGCGCGCAGGATCTGCTCCGAGACCCGCTCGCTCGCCGCTCCGCGGTCGGCCAGCAGGTGGGCCGCCGCGGCGTGGGCGCGCGCCGCCTCGCCGGCGCCCATGCCGGCCAGCACTGCCTCTCTGGCCAGCGGGTGGACGAACTCGATCTCCCGGCCGGGACGGAGGAAGTTGGCCCGCCGCAGGTCCTCGAAGGCGTCCAGCCCCGGCTCCGGGGCCAGCTCCGCCAGCGAGATCGCCTCGGCGACCGCGGCGCGATCGCCGAGGACCGCCGCGGAGCGAACCAGCCGCGTCGCGGCTGGGGGCAATTGCGCCGTGCGCAGGCGAACCAGGCCGGCGAGAGCGGCGCCGCCGGCGCGCTCGACGTCGGCGGTCCGCTCCGACCTCGGCTCGACGCCGCTCTCCCGCAGTCCGCGGCAGAGCGCCCGCAGCAGCAGGGGGTTTCCGCCGGAGGCTCGGTGGCAGGCGCGGAGAAATCCCCCGTCGGCCGGGGAGCCGAGGATCTCGGCGGCGACGGCCACCGAGGCGTCCTCGCTGAGGGGGGGTGGCCTCAGTACTCCGCAGCTCGCCTCCGCCTCGGCCAACAGGTCGTCGAGGAGGGTGGCGACCGGCCCGGGATCGGGGGAGCGCGTCGCGACGCAGAGCAGGGCCGGCACGCCCTGCAGCCGCCTCGCCAGGTAGTTGACATAGCGCAGCGAGGCGGGGTCGGACCACTGCGCGTCGTCGATGCAGAGCAGTACGGGCTGCTCTTCGGCGAGGGCGGCGGTCAGCCAGTAGAGGCCGTTGAGGGCACCGAAGTCGGCACCGGGGGGAGCGGGGTCCGCATCGGGCTCGAACAGGCGCCGGGTCAGCCGCGCCGGCCCCGAGAGGAGCCGCTCGCGGCTGGGACCGTCGGCGCGTCTGAGGAGAGGTTCGAAGAGCTGACGGGCAATGCCGTAGGGGAGGCCGCGCTCCATCTCGCTGCCGCGTGAGCGGAGCACGACGACCCCGGCCTCCTCAGCCGTCCCCGCCGCCTCCGCCAGCAGGCTCGACTTGCCGATCCCGGCAACGCCTTCGATCGCGCTCAGGCCGCCCTGGCCGGCGCCGAGCCGCTCGACCGCGGCGGTCAGAGCCGACTCCTCCCGCTCTCGCTCGTGCAGGGTCGCCGGCGCCGGCCAGGCGCCTCGCTCGCCAGGTGCCGCCGCCTTCAGCACGGTCGCACTCTAACCGCGACGGTCCTCCGAAAAAGAAAACTTACGCGTAAATATGACGGTGGGCATCTGACGGAGAAGCGCCTCCGGTGGTGAATACTTGGTCGATGAGAATTCGGGTGCTGGTCTTGGGGCTCCTTGTCCTGGCGGCTTCTCTCGTGGCGGGGATGCCGGGCGACGACGCCGCCGAGGCGAGTAGGAAGGCGGGCTCGGCGAAGCTGATCGTCGCGCCACGCCACGGCAGCATCCACAAGCCCGGGCCCTTCTACGCGGTGGTCAGAGCGCGGCCGCGCGACCGGGTCAGGGTGAGCCTCAACGGCGTCGCCTCCAGCGGCGGCTGGTCGCGGATCAGGAACAGGCGCCTGCGCAAGCTGCGGATCTCGCCGGATCACGGCCTGCGCCATGGGCGCAACGTGCTGCGGGTGAGCGTCAGGCGCCGCGGCGCCAAGCGGGCGCGCGCCCAGACAGTGACCTTCCGGATCGCCGGCCGAGCGCCGCTGGCGGCGGCGGGACGCGACCGGCGTATCGCCGCCGGCTCGCGGATAAGGCTCGACGCCAGCGCATCGCGGCTGCACCCGAGCGTGCGCCGCGCCGGCGGCGAGCTGCGGCACAGATGGCGGCTCCTGCGCGTGCCCAGGGGCAGCGGGCTGGCGCGGCGGATCAAGCGGGCCAATGCCTCGGCGAAGCAGCCTGCGCTCGTGGTCCACCGTGGCCCCCGGGCCCTGTTCGAGGGGACCGACTCGCCGGTCCCGCACTTCCGCCCCGACGCGCCGGGTACCTACAAGCTGGGACTGGAGGCGACCGGACCGCAGGGAACCTCCTCACGGGACGAGATCGTCCTCCGGGTCGAACCCGATCCGATGGTCCAGATCGAAACGATGGCGAAGCCGCAGGGCCAGAAGAGCTGGGGCGTTCGCGTCGGCGAACAGTTCTACCCGGACCCCGGCGACTCGAAGAAATGGCTCCAGGTCGTGGTCCTGAGCTCCGACAAGCTCGAATTGGTCTCGAACAAGGCCTACGACTGCCCGGCGGCGACCTCGCACCCGCGCCCCAGCGAAACCTCGGCGGTGGCGAGCTGCACGCGGGAACTGGAAAAGGACCTCGCCGCCCTGAAGACGAGCGGGCGCAAGTACGTCGTGATCGCCGTTTCGCAGCGCCCTTCGGGCCGGCTCGAACGGACGCCCGCCTGGCAGGTCCAGCCTCCCGTTGGAGCCCGTGACGCGCTCTTCGCGATTGCCGGCGTGGGGACTCCCTACCGCAACGGCGGCGCGGGGATGCTGCGCGGCCGGATGTCTGTGATCGGCAGTTTCGGGGGCGTCCGCAAGATCGTCGTCCACGACAACCCCGACCTCGAATTCCTGCTCGACGACGGCGACATCGTCGGCGGACTGCTCCGCGACAACAAAGGCGAATACTCGTCCTACGCCTCCTTCGAGCACCTCCCCTACGACACCCAGGCGCCCGGCTCGGACGCCGCGACCAACGTGATGAGGGTGGGCGGCGAGGAATACAAACAGCCCGTGAGCAATCGCGGCGGCTTCCACGTCGTCGTGGTCGAACCCGAGGACCTGGGCGGTCGCTCCTACTGGTTCAACACCGGCAACCAGGTCTCCTCCGCGGAACAGCTGGCGGCGGTGAGGGGCATGCGCGACGCGCTGGCCGGGATCCCGAGCTGGGCGCCGAACGGCGCCCTCGTCTTCATCGCCAGTCGCGGCGACGCGCGCCTGGCGATGCCGGATGGCCAGAGCACCCAGGAGGTCGACAACGTCGTTCAGGAATTGGTCAACCTCCTCGCGGAAAGGTTTGGAGCAACCCGCAATCGCGCCTACCGTGCCCTCGACCCGGTGCTCGGGGACGCCGACCAGGCCTGGGGCAAGGGCGAACGCTCCTACACCCTGGTCGCCGAGTACGGCACCCCGCCCGGCGAGGGCCTGGAGGCGGAGGAGCCGCAGCGCCCCCTCGCCGGCGGACTCGCGCTCAACGCCGCGCCCTTCGCCGGCACGATCACCCGCGGCTCCAACCACGGCTTCGAATTCGAGGCCAGCGAGGAGGGGGAGGCGCTCGGCGGCGCCGGCGTGAAGCTGCGCGACACGGCGTTCAGCGCGATCGGCGACTGGCCGGAGAAGGGAGACGTGAACCGCACCGCCGCGATCGCCTGGATCGCCGGCCAGACCGACCTCGACACCCGCCGCGCCTACCTCTGGAGCCGCGGTACCAACTTCGACTGGGCGCCGCTGAAGAAGGAGATCGAAGGCCTCAGCTATCCGAAAACCGAGGTCGGGTTCAAGGAAGCCGACCTCAGCTGGGCGAAGCGGGAGCTGGTCGAAGAGATCGACTGGCTGATCACGGCCCGCGGCTACGTCGCCGACCTCGCCGAGCCGTTCGTCAACAGCCAGCTGCAGGGGTGGGCGGCCTTCGAGAAGATCGCCGGCGACATCAACCTCAAGGTCAAGGCGCCGCCCGAGGACAAGACCGCGGCCAAGGCCCTGATCATCTTCGACGCCGTGCGCGAGGCGGCCTCCGAGATCCCCGGCGCCGGGGAGATCGTCGGCGTGGTCAACGTCATCTACGACTCCGCGATCGAGTGGTCGAAGATCGACAACCAGGGGACCGAGGCGGACGAGCCCTTCGCGGTCAAGGCCGGCGACCTCGGCGCGGAGCTGGCGAAGCGGATGAAGGTCGTCCAGGAAACCCTCAGCAACCAGATGCTGCAGGTGATCGCCGCCGACTACAGGAAGCTGAGGACCGTCGGCCTCTGCGCCGGCAACGTCAAAGCCTGCCCCGACGGCCCGGTCAGCGAATGGCAGCTGCTGCCGAAGGACCAGCAGCGGATCTCCGAAGCGGTCGAAATCGGCGTCAAGCGGCTCGTCTACACGGCCCTCTTCCCGGCCAAGTACACGGCCTGGAAGCCCCCCCTCGCCCCCTGGCGCTCGGTCAACTGGCAGGAGCACCAGCCGGCGGGAGAGACCTTCCCGGCGGTCTGGTTCTGCCCCTTCCACGACCTCCCCGCCAGCGCCCAGCTCAGCTTCCCGCTGCGGCGCGTCGTCGGCTCCAAGGGCGGCGGCGGAGACACCTGGCAGGTGGTCGCCTATGCCGAACGGACCGGCGCCGGGGCGCTGGTCAATCCCTATGCAATGAACCTGCCGGACGCGAGCGTCACCGACCCGCTCGTCAAGAGCGTCGCCGAAGGCGGGCTCGGATTCGGCGCCGAGGACTTCTACCTCGACGCCTACACCGCCGGGGGCGCCGGCAGGACCATGCCGTTCCAGGCGACCGGCGTCACCTCGGATAGCGAATATGCCTTCCCGCTGCAGGACTCGCCGACGCAGTGGATCAACAAGACCGAACCCGTCGGCGTCCGCACCGCGGGCTGCGGCTACGGGTAGCCGGGGTCCCCGGGCGCGCCGCCGGACGCCTCGCAGCCGCCGTAAATAGACTCCGGCGCCGATGCGCGAGAAGAACCCGATCACCCACGAGGAGAAGCTCGCCTACCTGCGCGAGCTGCGCGAGTCGGCGATCCACTCGGCCTCCGAGGAGGCGGTCTCCAAGCAGCACGCGAAGGGCAAGCTGACCGCCCGCGAGCGGATCGAGAAGCTGCTCGACCCCGGCTCCTTCGAGGAGCTGGACACCTTCGTCCGCCACCGCACCTACGACTTCGAGATGCAGAAAAAACGGCCCTGGGGCGACGCCGTGGTCACCGGCCACGGCACGATCGACGGCCGCACCGTCTTCGTCTTCTCCCAGGACTTCACCGTCTTCGGCGGCAGTCTCGGCGAGGTGATGGCAGAGAAGATGTGCAAGGTGATGGACCTCGCCGCCCAGGTCGGGGCGCCGGTGGTCGGCATCAACGACTCCGGCGGCGCCCGGATCCAGGAGGGCGTCGTCTCGCTCGGCGCCTACGGCGACGTCTTCGTCCGCAACGTCCAGTGCTCGGGCGTGATCC
>JBBDYP010000039.1:0-5529 GCA_040900615.1 Solirubrobacterales bacterium
GCATCTGGTCGAGGAGGTCGTAGATCTCCTCGCGGTCCACGCGCACCTGATCCGTCAGGGGGACGGGCCGGGCGTTGTGGACGACGTCGTCCAGCTTGTCTATGAGAACGAGTACGTCCATTTGCAGGTCGTAAGCCTACGTGTATGCGGGGTTTTTGGTGAAGATGCAGTTATCCAGGCCGAATTTTGCAAGCTGTCGCCCACCGGGCCAATCCGTGGCGAACAGCCTACCTCTCGGGCAGGCGCTCAGACAGGGCCACCGCCACCGGGGCCGGAACGAGGTCGGAGACGTCGCCGCCGAAGGTGGCCATCTCCTTTACTCCGGTCGAAGAGAGGAAGCTGTAGTTGGGTGAGGCGATCACGTAGATGCTCTCGATCCCGGGGTCGAGCACGCGGTTGAGCTGCGCCATCTCGAACTCGTACTCGAAATCCGAGATCGCCCGCAGGCCCTTGACGATCGCCTTGGCGTTGTTGTCGCGAGCGAACTCGACCAGCAGGGCGGCGAAGATCTGCACCTCGACGTTCGGCAAATCGGCGGTCGCCTCGCGAATGAAGTCGCGGCGCTCCTCGGCGTTGAACAGCGTTCGCTGCTTGCGGACCGGGTTGTTGACGACGCCGACGACGACCTTGTCGAAGACCTGCGAGGTCCTCGTGATGATGTCGATGTGGCCGTTGGTGACCGGGTCGTAGCTGCCCGGGCAGACGACCGTGCCGTTGCGCTGGCTCACGCCTCCCCCCTCCGGTAGAAGGAGACGTCGGCGGCGCCGTAGCGGCGCTGGCGCACTCGCTCCAGGGAGTCGATGCGCAGCGGCCGGCCGGCGCCGCTCTCGATGATCGCGCGCCCCTCTCGGGCGAGCAGCCGGGGCAGGTGGAGGTTGAGGTCCTCGGTCACGCGGTCGGCGAGTCTATAGGGGGCGTCGACGAAGACCAGATCGAAGCGGGGCCCGTTTGGCGCCTCCACAGCCCCGGCCATCCACCGCCCCACGTCTGCGCGGACCAGCTCCACGCGGGCGCCGAGGCCCAGCCGCTCGACATTGCCGAGCGCCGGCCTGGTGTCGCGATCGACGAGGACGGCGCGCTCGGCTCCGCGCGAGAGCGCCTCGATCGCCAGAGCGCCGGTGCCGCAGTAGAGGTCGAGCACGGAGGCGCCGAGAACGCGCTCCCCTAGAACCGAGAAGATCGCCTCGCGGACGCGATCGGAGGTCGGCCGCACCTTCCAGCCGCGGGGCGCGACCAGGCGCTGGCCGCCCAGCTCACCGGCGATCACACGCAAGAGCCCTCACCTCGCTGTCGCGGTTTGTCGCCCACAGGGCTACAAGTAGCAACCGGGCGGCTCATAGGGGGATCGGGTCGGCGGCGCCGGCGCCGAAGCGGCTGCGGGCCGCCTCCAGCAGGGGCCCGAGGGTCGGGTCGGAGAGCGAGCCGTAGCGCCTCAGCAGCGCCAGCACCTCTTCGCGGGCCGCGATCAGGGTCGCCATGTCCTCCGGCAGGCTGGCGACGGCGAAGCGCGGCAGCCCGTGCTGGCGGGTGCCGAGGATCTCACCCTCGCCGCGCAGGCCGAGGTCGACCTCGGCCAGCTTGAAGCCGTCGCGCTCGCCGGCCACCGCCCGCAGCCGGCGATGCGCCAGCTCCCCCGCGTCTTCGGCGAACAGCAGGCACTGGGAGGCGTGCTCGCCGCGGCCGACGCGGCCGCGCAGCTGGTGCAGCTGGGAGACGCCGAAGCGCTCGGCTCCCTCGATCACCATCACGGTCGCGTTGGCGACGTCGATCCCGACCTCGATCACCGTCGTCGCCACCAGCACGTCCGTCTCGCCGGCGGCGAAGGCGCGCATCGCCTCGGCCTTGGCGGCGGAGGGCATCTGCCCGTGCAGGACGTCGACGTGGAAATCGCGCAGCTCGCCGCCCCGGAGGCGCTCCGCCTCGGCTTCCGCCGCCTTGCCGCGGACTTTCTCGGACTCGGAGACCAGCGGGCAGACGACATAGGCCTGCCGGCCCTCCCGCAGGCGCTCGCGGAGGAACTCGTAGGCGCCGGCCCGCCGCTCCTCCTCCACCAGCCAGGTCTCGACCGGCACACGACCGGCGGGGAGCTCGTGGAGCGCCGTCGTGTCGAGGTCGCCGTATGCAGTGAGCGAGAGCGTGCGCGGGATCGGGGTCGCGGTCATGTGGAGGACGTGGGGGGCCATCCCCTCCACCCCCTTGGCGTCGAGCGCGCCGCGCTGGGCCACCCCGAAGCGATGCTGCTCGTCGACCACCGCCAGGCCCAGGCGGGCGAACCCGACCGCCGGCTCGATCAGCGCATGGGTGCCGACGATCAACCCCAGCTCGCCGCTGGCGAGCTGGTCGAGTGCCCGCTTGCGGCTCGCGGCGGAGGTCGAGCCGGTGAGCAGCGCGAACGGCGTCGCCTCGGCCGCCAGCAGCCGGCCGAGGGTGATCGCGTGCTGCTCGGCCAGGGTCTCGGTCGGCGCCATCAGCGCGGCCTGGTAGCCGGCTTCCAGCGCCCGCAGCATCGAGTAGACGGCGACGACCGTCTTCCCCGAGCCCACCTCCCCCATCAGCAGCCGCTGCATCGGCGCGCCGGAGTCGAGGTCGCCCTCGATCTCGTCGAACGCCCGCAGCTGGTCCCGCGTCGGCTCAAACGGGAGCGACTCGACCCAGCGGCCCACCAGCTCTCCGGGCTTGCCGAAACGTGGCGCCGGGCGGGCGATCCGGTGCGTTCGCTTCCGCGTCGCCAGGATCGCCTGGTGCAGGAACAGCTCTTCGAAGGCGAGCCGGTCTCGCGCCGACGCCAGGTCGTCCTCGGACTCCGGGAAGTGCGCGGCGCGAAGCGCGTCGCCGACCCCAGCCAGTCCACGCCGCGCCCGCAGCTCCGCCGGCAGCCCCTCGATCGCGTTCGGCGCCCACCTGCAGGCCTGCTCGGCCCAGTCCCTGACCCGTTGGGCCCTGAGGGCATCGGTTGCGGGATGGACGGGGACGAAGCTGGTCGGCCGTGGGTCCTGTCGAGGGGGAGAGCCCTGCGGGCGGGAGGGCTCGTCCGCTCCCGGGCCCTCTTCCTCGCCACCCCCGGCAGAGACGAGCTCCCACTCGCTCACCCCGAAGCCGCGGCCGGTCAGCTTCCCGGTGAGCAGGAGCTCCGCGCCGGTGGTCAGCTTCTCCGCGACCCAGGGCTGGTTGAACCAGGTGGCGCGGGTGGTGGCCGACTCGTCGCCGACTTTGACGCCGACGATGGTGAGGCGGCGTTTGCGGAACGGCCGCGGCTTGGGGCCGAGGACCTCAACCAGGACGGTCGCCTGTTCGCCCTCCCCCACCTCGGACAGCGCCCTGATCCGGCGGTTGCGGTGGCTGTGGGGGAAGCGGAGGAGGACGTCACCGACGGTGGCGATCCCGGCCTCGGCGGCGGCCTCGGCCAGTTTCGGGCCGACACCGTCGAGACCCTGGATCGAGACGTCGAGGACGCTCGGGCGGGGCCAGTGGACGGGGGCGGTGCGAAGCCCGGCGCGCTGCTGCCGGCGGCCCTCGCCGAAGGAACGGGGCGGCTCGGCATCTGCAGAGGGCGCGACCGGCTCGGGACGCGTCGGGTGGGCCATCTGGCCAAGGCTACGTCGATGCCGGGACGGCCCACCGAGCTCGCCCTTTCTCCGGCCTGGCGCTACAAGACGCGAACTCGGCCCAGAGGGGGCGCTGGAGTCAGCGCCCTACGGAACGTTGGCCACCGCGAAGCGGGTGACGCAGCTTCGATCACTGCGCAGCGAGCAGCCACCACCAGCTGGGCTGGCCGCCGTCGTGGGTCTCGACCTCGACTCCGTCGGGCACGTGGGTGTCGATCTCGCTCAGCGCGATCGGCGCCCCCTCTCCGGCGATCACGGTGACGATCTCGGCGCCCTCGGCGAGGTGCTGGATCGTCTCGGTCAAAGTCGAGCCGGAGCCGCCCCAGGCGACGATCTCGCCGTCGGCGAAGCCGACCGCATCGCCCTTCCTGAAGCGCCCCTGGGCGTCGTCGCGGGCGGCTGGGGCGACACCCCCGGTCGCCACGCCGGCCAGGGCGCCCTCCAGCCGCGTTGCGTTCTCGTCAACCGAGGCGGCGGGATCGAGCTCGATCAGGGCGAGCAGGCTCGCCTGCTGGGAGTTCGCCGCGACGACCCGCGCCGGCTTCTCGGAGAGCTCGCAGGCGCGCTCGGCGGCCATGATCACGTTGGAGGAGCTGGGCAGGACCAGGACTTCCTCCGCGGCGACGCCGTGGATCCCGGCCAGCAGCTCGTAGGTGGACGGGTTCAGCGTCTCGCCGCCGGGGACGACGTTGGCCCCCAGTTCGGCGAAGAGGCCTTCCATCCCCTCTCCCGCCGCCACCGCCACGACGCCGGTCCGGCCCGCGGCGAGGCGGGCGTCGCGCGCGGCCATCTGCTCGCGCATGTCGGCGACGTCGAGGTTGGTCACCTCGCCCACTCCATCGAAGAGGGCCACCGCCGCCTCCGGCTTGTCGGTGTGGACGTGGACCTTCAGCGTCACGTCGTCGCCGACGACGAGAACGGAATCGCCGAGGCCCTCGAGCCTGGGCAGGAACTCACGCCTGCCGAGGCCGCTGCCGGCGACGATGAAGTTGGTGCAGTAGCGATAGCGACTGTCCTCGTGATGGGGCAGGCTCAGCCGCGGTGCCTCGTGATGGGACACCTCCGGCAGGCCGGCGCCGTCGCCGCGCAGGCCGGCGACAACGCCGGCGAGGATCAGGACCAGGCCGTAGCCGCCGGCGTCGACGACGCCGGAGTCGCGCAGCACCTCCAGCTGCTCCGGGGTGCGGGCGACGGCCCGCTCGCCCTCTTCGATCGCCCGCTCCAGGACCTCGGCCAGGATCGCGTCCTGCTGCTCTTCGTCGACGTCGCGGCCGAGCCGCTGCTTGTCGGCCTCCAGGTGGGCGAGCTGGCGGGTGAGCGAGTGGGCCATCTCGCGGAAGACGGTCAGCATCGTCCCCTCGGCCGGCTCCCGGACCGAGTCATAGGCGGCGTCGGCGGCGCTGGCGAAGGCGGCCGCTACCAGCACCGGGTCGACCAGCTCGCCGGGCCGGCTGGCCAGCTCCTCGGCGGCACCGCGGACGATCTGACTGAGGATGACGCCGGAATTCCCGCGGGCCCCCATCAGCGCGGCACGAGCCAGGGCCTGCACCAGCCGGGTGCGGCCAACCTCGTCGATTGCGAGCCCGTCGAGCCGATCGAGCTCTTCCATCACCGCCCGCATCGTCATCGCCATGTTGTCGCCGGTGTCGCCGTCGGCAACCGGGAAGACGTTGAGGTCGTTGACCTCCTGGCGACGCGCCTCCAGTGAAGCGTAGGCGGAGCTGATGACCCGTCGGAACCGGGCGAGCGATGGATCGGGCATCAGCAGGGCAATCTAACCGGCCGCCTCCACCGCCGGCAACAAGCCATGAATAGCCGAGTGATGCGTATCCGGTTGGCTCCGGTTGCGCCCGCATGAGTCCGTCGAGCGCTCGCCAGGCATCGGGCGCAGCAGCGCAGCCGACTTTGACCCCACTATGGTGGG
>JBBDYP010000040.1:0-1394 GCA_040900615.1 Solirubrobacterales bacterium
CTGCGATCAACCGCTTCAGCCGTGGCTGGACGGCCTACTTCGCGTTGGCCGACACGCCCTCGGTCTTCGAGGAGCTCGATGAGTGGTTGCGCCGCCGGCTGCGGCAGGTGCGCTGGAAGGAGTGGAAGCGCCCGAAGTCCAAACGGCGCAACTTGCGAGCGCTCGGTGTTCCCGCGCAGCAGGCCCACGAATGGGCCTACACCCGCAAGGGCTACTGGCGCCTCGCAGGCTCCGCACCTCTCCAGCGCGCACTTCCAAACGCCTACTGGCGCGACCAGGGCTTACAGGGATTCACCGACCCCTATCGCCGTCTCCGGGATGCGACGCGAACCGCCGGATGCGGACCCGCACGTCCGGTGGTGTGGGAGGGGCCGGGGTGAGCCCGGCCCCTACCCGATCGCCCATTCTCGAGCCCGATGCGCCGGATCGGAGCCATGCGCGAGAACGGTGCGGGGACAGATTGATGTCATGCGCTGATTGGCGCACGCGGCCCCTTGTCGCACGTGCAATGCAGGGCTATCGGTGGCGAGCACTTGGGAAAGTCCATGAAAACTAGAAAGTGATCGAGATTGCTTGACTGTTTCGCAGAGCCCGCGATACGGATTCCCCCGCTTCACGGCGTGATCACCCGCGAGGTGGTCTCGCTCGCAATGGACAACGACAGAGAGGGGAATTTTCCCAATGATTCGCAATTTGAAGGCACTCGGCCTCGCGGTCGTCGCGGTGCTCGCGATGAGCGTCGTGGTGGCCTCCGCGGCTCAGGCGTCGGAATTCGAAGCCTCGAACTCCGAAGGCACAGTCTCGGGCACCGGCAGCGGTAACGAAGAATTCATCACCGAAGCCGGCAAAGTGGTCTGCCAGTCGAGCACGTTCCACGGAACCTACGCGACCAAAAATGCGGCTTCCCAGAGCTTGCATCCCGCATACTCTGAATGCCAGGCGTTCGGGTTCCTCAGCGCGACGGTGAACACCGAAAAATGCAACTACGTTTTCACCCCCGGTTCGACAATCGAAACCGACAAATACAATTCGAGTGTCGCCATCGACTGTCCGGAAGGCAACTCGATTAAAATCACGGCCAGCACCTGCTCCGCCGAAGTCAAAGATGTTGCGGCCAACCAGGAACTGACCAATACCACGCTGACCAACGCGACCGAAAGCACCATTTCGGCGCTGCCGAACGTCACCGGCATCGCCTACACGGTCACTAAAGACGGTTTCCTCTGCCCGTTCAGCGGCACTGGTGACAAGACCGGCGGTGAATACAAATCTACCGCTGCTGTGACGATGTCCGCTAGCGGCGGCGCCAGCATCCAGGTGGTTGACTAGTAGTGAGTTCGTCTCGCCTCAGGCCACATGCCTGAGGGCTGTTGCACCGTGGGGGGGCGGTTGGG
>JBBDYP010000040.1:1404-34837 GCA_040900615.1 Solirubrobacterales bacterium
GGCCCCGGGGGCCGGTTTGGGGCCCCCACGGTGCCTTCTTCGGGCGACGTTCGGCTCCCGCATTGGCAACTTTGCTGACTAATATGCGAGTTCCTTGACAAGTCCGAAGGGGTGCCGATACCATTCCGGAGCGCTCACGAACTTGAAGCGCGGAGTTGGGAAAGACCAGGGGGCAGGTTGTAGCTGGGTGGCAAGCCGCGTGCTTGGCCGGGAAAGGATGCAGGGAAGCAATGCCGTCAATTCGTGGGACGAGCCATTCGGTGGATGGTCTTCGATGGCTGCTTCCGGCAGTAGCTCTGGCCCTGCTGATCCCGGCGCTTCTTGCTTCGGCTGCTCAAGCTGACCTTCAAATCGGAAGCGTCGGCGGCGGTAACGGGCAGTATCAAGATCCTCGAGCGGTCGCGGTCGACTCTGTTACCGGCGAAGTCTTCATCGCCGACCGAGGAAATCGGCGGGTGAATGCGTTTAGCGCGGCGGGCACGTTTCTCCGTTCGTTTGGTTGGGGCGTAGCGGCCTCTGGGCCGAGCAACAACCCGAAAAACCAGATCGAAGAACTCGAAGTCGACGCCACCGGCGGGGCGTTTCAGCTGCGGTTCATCCAAATCAGTCATTCAACGGTAGGCCCGATCATGCAGACCACGGGACCAATCGCTTTCGATGCTCCAGCGACTGGTTCTCAATCCGTGCAGTCTGCGCTTGAGGAGCTGGTGGCAATGCAGCCGGGAGACGTGAGCGTTACGGGGCCGGCCGGTGGGCCGTGGACCATCGAATTTACGGGCAGTCTGGCCGATGCCCGAATACACGCCTTGGAAGGGTTGTCGGCTGAACTGACCGGTGGAGCGGAAAGCGTGACCGTGACCACGCTGCAGGTCGGGGCGAACTTCGAGGTCTGCGAAGCATCCGCCGGAGATGTTTGCCGTCCGGGGCAGTACGGACCGGAAGCTCGTCAGCTGAACCCTACGGGCGTCGCAGTTGACTCCACCAGTCACGAGGTGTACGTCTTCGATGGCCTCGAAAGCTCGAGCACCAACGAATCTGACAACAACAGGGTGCAGAAGTTCACCGCGGCCGGAACGTTCTTGTACATGCTTGGAGGCGAAGTGGATAAAGGCCCGAGCCATCCCGGGAATATCTGCACCGCCGCATACCTCGCCGAAGGCGAGAACTGTGGTCGGGGGGTCCGCGGTAGCAGCCCCGGCTTCTTCAACCGGAACCGCAGCGGCGTTGCCCTGGGGCCTGGCGGGGCGCTCTACGTGACCGATGGGCCGCGCGTCCAGAAGTTCGAACCCTCGGGAACCCCTGCAGGCGAAGTCGCTCTTCCCGGCGGAGGTCCCGAACCCGACTCCGAGATCGCGGTGGATAGCTCGGGAAACATCTACGTGCCCGGCACGAACACGGTACTCAAATTCGATCCCAGCGGTACGCAAATCGGGAGCTTCTCCTCCATCACGACCGGCGGCCTCGCGGTCGGCGAAAGCGACACGGTCCTGGTCGCGGACGAAAACAGCGGTGCTGACGGCCTTTCGCGCTATTCCGCTTCCGGAACGCTGGAACAGGTGTCCTACACGGAAAGGGGCAATGCCTTCGGAGTCCGATCTCTGGCGCCGTACTCCGATGCATCTGGTGACGTCTTTGCAGTCGAAAACGACTACGTGAGTCACGTTCCGTTCCCGCCCCCTGGGCCCGTCGCGCTGCCCAACTCGGCGACCGCCTCCGGAATCGGCAACGTGAAAGCGTTGCTGCACATGAAACTCAACTCCGAGGGCAAAGCGACCACCTTCCACTATCAATATGTCGATCAAAAAGGATTCGAAGAAGGCGGCTTCTCGGGTCCGGCGGTGAAAACGACCTCCGAGGGCGCTTCGATCGGCGCGGACTTCGTCCTGCACGACGCCGATCAGGAAGTCACCGGCCTGACGCCGGGAACGCTCTACCACTTCCGCGCAGTGGCGAAAAACGCCGACGGCGAAGGCCGGCTCGGTCCGGAAGCGACGTTCGAAACCGCGCCGCCCATGATCTTCGGTCCCGCTTGGTCCACCGGGGTCGGCACCGACGCCGCGACCCTTCATGCCGAACTCAATCCCGTGGGCTTCGCTGCCACCGGCTACTTCGAGTACGTCGACGACGCTACGTTCAAAGCCTCGGGCTTCGCCACCGCGGAGAAAGCGCCGACCGGAGTCCCGCTCGACTTCGGCGCCGGTGAAGCCCTCGTCGAGCGCAGTGTCCTCGTCTACCCTCTCAGTGCGGCCACGACTTACCACTACCGCCTCGTCGCCTCCGACCACTGCAAACCCGTGGAACCGACCGTGGTCTGCATCTTCGAGGGCCCGGAACGCACCTTGACCACCTTTGCTCCCTCGGAGGCGCCGACCACGCCCTGCCCCAACGCCGGCTTCCGGGAAGGCCCCGGCGCCTTCCTGGCCGACTGCCGGGCCTACGAGATGGTCTCCCCAGTCGACAAAGGCGGCTCCAATATCGAAGTCGCCTTCAACATCACCGGTCTTCCGGCCAGGCTCGACCAAAGCACCGCCGACGGGCGGAGCATTACGTACTCTGCCTATAAGGCTTTCGCCGAGCCGGAAGGCGCTCCCTACTCGTCCCAATACGTCTCCATCCGTGGGACGGAGGGCTGGTCGACCGAGTCGATCTCCCCGCCGCGCGAAGGCCCCACCCTCTATAACTCCGCCGGCCTCGACTACCAGTTCAAGGCCTTCACCCCGGACCTCTGCTTCGGCTGGCCGCTGCAGGACACCGCCCTCTCATTGGCCGCAGGCTCGGTTCCCGGCTACCCGAACCTCTACCGGCGCGACAACTGCGAACCGGGCAGGGGCGCGTTCCAGACGATCACGACGGTGAAACCGCCCAATCTCGCCCCGAAAGACTTCTTCCCCGAACTGCAGGGATTCTCCGCTGACGCTTCCAAGGCATTCTTCGTCACCAGGGACAAACTCACCGAAAACGCCAAAAAAGGCTTCTCGCAGGTCTATGAAGCAAGCGGTGGGGTGCTGAAACTGGTCTGCGTGCTGCCGAACGGCAAAGTCGCCAACGAAGGCTGCTCGGTGGGTACGCCATTCGGTGCCGGCACCGGCTCGGCACTCGGCGGAGAACGCCGCAGCCAACTCACCCACGCGATCTCGGAAGACGGCTCCCGTGTCTTCTGGACGCAGGCCGAATCCGGTCCGGGCAAGCTCTACGTGCGGATCGACGGCGCCGAAACCGTCGGGGTCTCCGAAAAAGTCTCGCCGGAAGGCGCGCGCTTCTGGGGGGCCGCCGCCGATGGCTCCGTCGTGCTGTTCACGATCGGCTCAACCCTCTACGAATTCGACGTCGAAACCAAAACGACGCCGACCTTGATTGCCGAAGGCGTCTACGGGGTCGCCGGGGCCAGCGAAGACGCGTCGCGGATCTACTTCATCTCGACCAAAGCGCTGACCGGTGAAGCGGCCGCCGGCAAACCGAACCTCTTCCTTGCGGAAGGCGGAGGCTTTGATTTCGTGGCGACGTTGCCCGCCGCCGACGCCAGCGAAAGCGGCCTCTCACCGGCCGCCCTCTTCCCGTCTGCTCGCATCTCCCGCGTCACCCCAGACGGCAACCGGATCGCCTTTATGTCCACGGGGAGCCTGACCGGCTATGACAATGCCGACGCCGACAGCGGCGAAGCCGATGCGGAGGTCTTCCTCTATGACGCCACCGTGGACAACCTGATCTGCGCCTCTTGCAATCCGAGCGGAGTCCGGCCGACGGGCCGAAAAGTGAAGTTCGATCAAGCGAACACTATTCGCGCCGCCGCCTGGATTCCTGCAGGGGAGAACCAGCTCTACGCCCCGCGGGTGATGAGCGATGACGGCTCCCGCCTCTACTTCAACGGCTTCGAGGCCCTGGTCGCCCGCGACACCAACGGCAGGGCGGACGTCTATGAGTGGGAGGCCCCCGGGGCCGGCGACTGCAGCGAAGCGAGCCCCACCTTCAGCCCGACTGCGGGAGGCTGCGTCAGCCTGATCTCCTCCGGCGACAGTCCCGAGGACTCGGAACTGGTCGATCTCAGCGCCTCCGGCGATGACGTCTTCTTCAAGACCGCATCCAGCCTCGTCTCCCAGGACCCCGGCCTGATCGACGTCTACGACGCGCGGGGCGGCGGCGGCGCCCCGCCGCCCCCGCCCCCGCCGGCCGAATGCGAAGGCGAAGCCTGCCAGAACCCCGCGCCGGCGCCCGAAGACCCGACCCCCGCGAGCGCGACCGTGATCAGCCCGCCCGACCCGACCCCGCCGAAGCCCTGCCCCAAGGGCAAGCACAAGGTCAAGAAGAACGGCAAGGCCCGCTGCGTGAAGAACAAGGGCAAGAAGGCGAAAGGCAAGCAGGGGCGCCACAACCGGGGGACGTCGCGATGAGGCGCCTCAGCGCCATCCTCGCCGCCGCCCTCGTCCTGCTCCTCTCGGCCAGCCCGGCCGCGGCCGCCTTCGGCTTCAAGGACCTCGACGTCACCTTCACCACCGAGGGCGGCGCCGCGGTCACCCAGGCCGGCTCGCACCCCTTCGCGATGACGACCACGCTCGGCGTCAACACCGCCGTCGTCCCCGACGGGACCGTCGATCCCGAAACCGGCGAACCGGTCGACGCCGAAGTCCCCGAAGGCGAAGTCAAGGACCTGACGATCGCCCAGATCCCGGGCTTCGTCGGCGATCAGACCGCGATTCAGCGCTGCTCCGCGGCCGAGTTCGCCACCCGCGACGAAGGCTATTCCTCCTGCCCGGATGCCAGCGCGGTCGGGATCGCCGCGATCAAAGGCGAATTCAACGCCTTCCCCGTCGGCGAAGAAGTCTTCCTGCACCTCCCGATCTACAACCTCGCCCCGCCCCCCGGCGTGGCCGCCAGGTTCGGCTTCGTCGCCGCCAACGTCCCGGTTACCTTCGACGTCGGCATCAACGAATCCCCCCCTTACAACCTCCTGGTCAGGCTGCGCAACATCCCCCAGGCGCTGCTCTTCTACGGCTCTGAAGTGACCCTCTGGGGCAACCCGGCCAACTCTTCCCACGACTCCCTGCGCGGCACCTGCGTCGGCTCGCCGACCGAACCGACGCCCGAAGCGATCTCCAAAGGCCTCTGCCCGGTGAGCGTCTCCGAAAAGCCGCTGATCACCCTGCCGCGCAGCTGCAAGGGTCCACTCGATACCGTCTTCGACGCCGTCTCCTGGCAGGACGCCGTCGCCGGCGGCACGGCAACCACCCACGGCGACCCCCCGCTGCCCAACCCGATCGGGATGACCGGCTGCGGCCTGCTGCCCTTCTCGCCCGAAATCGATGCCGAGCTGACCAGCGCCGAGGCCGAGAGCCCCGCCGGGATCGACTTCAGCATCGACGTCAAAGACCCCGGCCTCGGCTCCTCCACCGGGCGCGCCGGCGCCGACATCGCCAAGGTCGAAGCGACCCTGCCGGCCGGGGTGACGGCCAACCCCTCGGCCGCGGAAGGCCTCGGCGTCTGCACCAGGGCCCAATACGAAGCGGCGAGCCTCGCCGGCGCCGGCTGCCCGCCCTCCTCCAAGCTCGGCAGCGTGCAGATCGCCTCGCCGCTGCTCGAGGAATCGCTTGCGGGCTCGGTCTTCCTCGCCCAGCAGGACGACCCGAGCACGAGCGAACCCGAGGCCGAGAACCCCTTCGACTCCCTGCTCGCGATCTACCTCGTGATCCGCAGCTCCAAATACGGGATCTCGATCACCCAGGCGGGCAAGATCGAGCCCGATCCGGTTACCGGCCAGCTTGTCTCCACCTTCGAAGACATCCCCGAGCTCCCCTTCAGCCACCTGAACCTGCGCTTCCGCGAAGGTCCTCGCGCTCCCCTGGTCACCCCGCCGCTCTGCGGCACCTACACCACCGAGGCAATCCTCACCCCCTCCTCCGGGAACGAGCCGATCCCCGCCACCTCCTCCTTCAAAGTCACCAGCGGGCCCAACGGCTCGCCCTGCCCGCCCGGCGGCGTCCCCCCCTTCAAGCCTGGCTTCACCGCCGGCACGATCAACAACAACGCCGGCGCCTACTCCCCCTTCTACATGCGCCTCACCCGCGCCGACGGCGAGCAGGACATGACCCGCTTCGACTCGGTGCTGCCGCCGGGCGTGGTCGGCAAGATCGCCGGCGTCGCCAAATGCCCCGAGGCGGCGATCGCCGCGGCGGCGGCAAAGAGCGGCCGCGCGGAGCTGGCCAGCCCGAGCTGCCCGGAGAGCTCGCGGGTGGGCCGCGTCCTCGCCGGCGCCGGCGTCGGCCCCGCGCTCACCTACGTGCCCGGCACGATCTACCTCGCCGGGCCCTACGGCGGCGCGCCGCTCTCGATCGCCGTCGTCACCCCCGCCGTCGCCGGTCCCTTCGACGTCGGCACCGTCATCACCCGCGAGGCGCTGCGCCTCAACCCGACCACCGCCCAGGTCGAAGTCGACGGCGCCGCCTCGGACCCGATCCCCCACATCCTCGAGGGGATCCCCTTGAAGCTCAGAGACCTCCGCGTCTACGTCGATCGACCCGAATTCACCCTGAACGCGACCAGCTGCGACGAAGGCACGGTCAACGCCACCCTGTTCGGCGGCTTCGCCGACGTCTTCAGCCCCGCCGACGACGTCCCCGCCTCCCTCGCCCAGCGCTACCAGGCTTCCAACTGCGCCAGCCTCAAGTTCAAGCCCAAGCTCACGCTGAAGCTGAAGGGAGGGACCAAGCGCGGCGGCTTCCCGGCCCTGCGGGCGGTCGTCAAGGCCCGCCCCGGCGACGCCAACATCGGCGGCGCCGTGGTCACCCTGCCGCACTCCGCCTTCCTCGCCCAGGCCCACATCCGCACCGTCTGCACCCGGGTGCAGTTCGCGGCCAAGGCCTGCCCGAAAGGTTCGATCTACGGCCGGGCCCGCGCCTTCACCCCGCTGCTCGACGAACCGCTCGAAGGCCCGGTCTACCTGCGCTCCTCCGATCACCCGCTGCCCGACCTGGTCGCCGCCCTGCACGGCACGGTCGACATCGAGCTGGTCGGCCGCATCGACTCGGTCGACGCCCGCATCCGTTCCAGCTTCGAAGAGGTCCCAGACGCCCCGGTGACCAAGTTCGTCCTCAGCATGCAGGGCGGCCAGAAGGGCCTGATCGAAAACAGCAGCGACCTCTGCGCCCACACCCAGCGCGCCAAGGCACAGTTCAGCGGCCAGAATGGCAAGCGCCGCAACTTCCGCCCGGTGGTGAAGGCCGGCGGCTGCGGGGGCAAGGGGAAGAAGACGGGGAAACGGACGCGTTAGTCGAGCCCCTGCGGTCCGGTTCGGGTTCTTAAGGCGAACTTACCCTTGGGTTCGAAATCCGTTGACTACGATCACGGAGTGGGTGGGGACCTGGAGGGAGGACGGCTGGGCTTGCGGCATCCGCGGGCGACCCTCCTCATCGCGGTGGTCGCAGTCGCGGTGCTCGGCATAATCGGCCTTGACGTCGAGGGGAAGCTCCGACCGAGTTCGCTCGATGTGCCGGGTACGGCGTCGGCGCGCGGGGAGGATCTGCTCCGGGATCATTTCGGCGATTCTGCTCCGTTCGCGGTGCTCCTGCGTGGCCCACGGGCGGCGTTGGACCGCCAGGGTCCCGAGCTCGTCCGTACGCTGCGGCGGGAGCCGGGCGTCACCACCCTCTCCCCCTGGGACCGCGGCGAGCTGGACCGGCTGAGGCCGTCCCCGCGCAAGGCGCTGATCCTGGTCGACTTCCACGTCGACTCCGAGCAGGCGGTGAAGGACAGCGTCCCCGGTCTGGGCGAGACCCTCGATGACACCATCCAGCCGCCGGTCACCGCCACTCAGACCGGCTACGCGACCCTGTCGCGGGCGATCCAGGACGAATCTGTTCGCTCGACCCGGATCGCCGAGCTGATCGCGATCCCGATCCTGCTGGTGGTCCTGCTGTTCGTGTTCCGGTCGCCTGTGGCCGCGGCGATCCCGCTCGTCTTCGGCGCCGCGGCGGTGATCGCCACCCGCGGGCTGCTCGACGTCGCCGCCTCGCACCTCGCCGTCGACGGCTTCGCCCTCACGGTCGCCTCGATGATGGGCCTCGCCCTGGGGGTCGACTACGCCCTGCTGATGGTCTCCCGCTTCCGCGAGGAGCTGGCGGCGGGGAGCGACCCGATGCAGGCCGCCGCGCGCACCCGGCGCACGGCCGGGCGCACGACCGCCTACGCCGGCCTGACCCTGCTGCTGGCGATGGTGGTGATCCTCCTGGTCATGCCGGGGACGCTGTTCCTCTCGCTCGCCGGCACCGCGATCGTCGTCACCGCGATCAGCGTCGCCATCGCCACCTTCCTCGCTCCGCCGCTGCTCCAACTTCTGGGTCCCAACGTCGACCGCTGGCGGATCGGCACGGGTAACGGGGGGGAGAGGCTGATGGCGGGGGTGAGTGCCGCCCTCGCCCGGCCCCGCCTCGCCGCCGGCGTGATCGGCGGCGCCCTGCTGCTTCTGGCGCTGCCTGCGCTCGCACTCAAGACCGGTCCGCCGAGCGCCGAGCAGCTACCCGAGTCGAACACCGCCCGCCAGGACGCCGAGACCGTCGACACGGCGATCGGCGAGGGCTGGGACGCCCCCTTTGTCCTCGTCGCCGCGACCGAGGGGGGGCCGATCACCGACCGCCGGCCCCTCGACGCGCTCCAGCGGATGCAGCGGCAGATCGCCGCCGACCCCGGAGTGCAGGCGGTGGTCGGGCCCAGTCAGATCAAGCGGCGGGCGGAGCCCTTGAAGCGCAGCGGCGACGAATTGCTGGCGGGAGAGGGGCCTGCCAGCTCGGATAGGCTCACCCGCCTCGGCCTGCAGCTCGACCGTGCTGCCGGAGGGGTCGGCCGGCTTCGCGGGGGCATCGCCAAGGCTGCGGCCGGCGCGGGCCTGCTCGCCACCGGATCGGGGCGAGCAGGGGAAGGGGCGACCCAGATCTCGGAAGGCATCCAGCGCACGGCCGAAGGAGCGGGTCAGGCCGTTGTCGCGCTCGAAGAACTCGACGACGGCTCGGGGGAGCTGGCCGAGGGGCAACGCCGGGCGGCGCTCGGGTCACGGGCCGTGCGTGACGAACTCAGCGGCTTGATGCCGGTGCTGCGCCACGGAGGGGTCGCCCGGGCCCGGCACCTGCGCGCCGAGCTGCGCGCCGTCGTCGCCGCCGATCCCGACCTCGCGGACGAGCTCCGCGAAGCGGAACGCCTGGTCGGGGACCTGGTCCTCGCTCGCAACCAGGCCAAGCGCGCACGCGCGCTCGCAACCAGGCTCCACGCTGGTCAGAAGAAGCTCGCCGAAGGCGGAGCGGAACTGCACGAGGGGGCCGGCCTCCTCGCCGACGAAGCGCAGCCGCTTCCCGCCGGCCTCGAGGAACTCCGGCAGGGCGCCACCGCCCTCGCCGGCGGCTTGGAGCGCCTCACCGGTGGCGCCGACGCCCTCTCGCGCAACCTCGCCCAGGGCTTCCGGGACGCCCGTCCCCTGCAGGGCGGCCTCGCCCGCGCCGGCGTCAGGGTCTCGGACTCGGCGTCGCATCTCTCCGACCAGGTCGACTCCCTGCGCCGGTCCTCGCCGCGGATCTTCGACTCCGGCTACTTCGTCCTCTCGGCGCTCGACGGGGCGCCGCCGGGGCAGCGGGAACGCGCTTCGGGCGTGGTCGATCTCGAGCGGGGGGGAACCGCGGCGCAGATGCTGGTGATCCCCCGCTACACCTTCAACACCCCCGGCTCGCGCGCCCTCAACGAGCGCCTGAACGAAGACGCCGACGACCTCGCCGAGAGCGCCGATCTGCATACCGGAGTCACCGGTGGGCCCGCGCAGCTGGCCGACTACAGCGACGCGATCTCCTCGCGGGTGCCGCTGGTCATCCTCGCGATCTCGCTCGCGACGTTCCTCGTCCTCGTCGTCGTCCTCCGCGCGCTGGCGCTGGCGGCGATCGCGGTGGCGCTGAACCTGCTCACGGTCGCGGTTGCCTTCGGAGTCCTCACCCTCCTCTTCGACGTCCCCTCCGGCTGGCCGCTCGGCGGCCACACCTACGTCGACGCGATCGGCGCCGCCGGGATCTTCGGGATCGTCTTCGGCCTCTCGATCGACTACGCGGTCTTCCTGCTGAGCCGGATGCGGGAGAGCAGGGAAGCGGGGGCCAGCAACGAGGAGGCGATCACCTTCGGCCTGGCGCGAACGGCTCGGGTGATCACCGGCGCCGCTGCGATCATGGTCGCCGTCTTCGTCGCTTTTGCCGGAGCGCCGATCGCCACGATCAGCCAGCTCGGCACCGGTCTCACCGTCGCCGTGCTGCTCGACGCCACGGTGGTCCGGATCGTGCTGCTGCCGGCGCTGATGCTGCTCGTGGGCGAGCGTGTCTGGTGGCTGCCGGGACCGCTCGAGCGGATGCTGCCGAAGCTCGGTCTCCACACTACTTAGGCGCGGCGCGGCCTTTCTGCGCAGAGTCGCTGCAAAGTTGGCACGACTTGCCCTTGTTTCGTTGCAGACAAAAACTTACGGTCTGTCATCATGCCGACGACGATGGATCGCCCGACCCAAGAGCACCTTGACAAGCGCTTGGACCGCGTCGAGGCGTCCGTCAAGGATCTCCGCTCCGAGATGGGCAGCGAGATCAAAGACCTCCGGTCTGAGATCAGGGATTTCCGGACTGAGGTGCACACTGAGATCAAGGACCTCCGCGCCGAGATGGGCCAGGACATCAAAGCCTTGGCGGCCGAGTCCGGCGCCCGCCTCGATGCGATCCAGAGAACGATGACGCAGGGGGTGATCACCCTGAGCGCCGCGTTCATCGCCGGTTTCGCGGCCCTCGTCGGACTGATCGCCACGCAACTGTAGGGGCGGCTACCATCAGCCTGTGGCTGGGGGCCTGAGGGGGATGTCGGTCCGCGCCCGCTCGAGCGGGTTCTACCGATGCTTGGTCTTCACACTGTTTGGGTGTGTTTCAGGTATGACAAGGAGGAGGGAGCGATGAAGTCGATGAGCAGGGGGAAGCTGGGGTTGTCCGGGGTCGCCGTCTTGGCGCTGCTCCTCGTCGTGATTCCGCCGGCGGGAGCCGCCGAAGGGGTGACGCGAGAGGAGTTCGTCAAACAGGCCGAGCCGATCTGCAAGACCAACGTCCTTGCCAACAAGCGGATCTTCAAGGGCGCCAAAGCGGAGGTGAAGGCGGGGAAGCTGAAGCTCGCTTCCACCCACTTCTTTCGCGCCGCCACGGCCTTCGGCAGGACGATACGTCAGCTGGCTGCCGTTCCGCGACCCCCGGAAGACGAGGCCAAGCTGGACAGATGGTTCGAGGTGCTGCGCGACGAGAAGAGGCTGATCGAGAAAATCGGCCGCGCGCTGGCTGTGGGAGACAAGCACAGGGCGGAGTCCTACTCCGTCGACCTCAATCGCAACTCCAACCTCGCGAACAACACCGTGCTCGGCTTCGGCTTCGCTTACTGCCGCATCGACCCGTCGAGGTTCGGCTGAGTGAGAGCGGCACGCCCGCTCATCGTTGCTGCGGCGCTCCTGCTCTGCGCGGTGGTCCCTGCCCGCGCGGAGCAGGACCAGGTCGACAACGTCATCGGCTCGTTCGTGGCCAGTCTCCACCCCGCCAGCCTGCCCCGCGTGAAGCCGGCGCCGGTGGCGGTACGGGTTGCGGGGGATTTCAAGGTCGCCGACGGTGACGTCGACCAGCTACCACAGCTGCGGCAGATCAAGGTCGCCATCAATCGCCAGGGGCGACTCTTCGACCGGGGGCTGCCCGTTTGCCACGTGAAGATGATCCAGCCGGCCAGCCAGGCAGCCGCCCGGCGCGTCTGCGGCGGCGCGATCATCGGCAGCGGTCACGTCGCTCTCCAGGTTCACATCCCCTCTCAGCCGTCATTCAGAGTCAAGGCGAATCTGCTGGCCTTCAATGGGCCGCGCCGCAACGGGCACAAGTTGATCCTCGCCCAGGCCTATGCCCGCAGTCCGCCCGGAGCCTTCGTCCTCACCTTCCGAGTCAGCAAACGCAGCGGCACCTTCGGCACCGTGATGAGCACGACCCTCCCTCATTCCGCGCAGGATTGGGCGTTTCTCACGCATTTCGACATGACCCTGCACCGGACCTACGTGTATCGCGGGCGTCGCCGCTCCTACGTCTCGGCTGCCTGCAGCGCTCCAGCCGGGTTCGACAGCGTTCTCTTCCCCTTCGCTCGGGCCACCTACGGCTTCGCGAGCGCCCAGCGTCTCTCCATCTCGGTCGCGCGAGTTTGCAGAGTGCGCGGGCAACGAGACAGTGCAGGACATCGACATCGCGCCGTCGGAGCTCCTCTATCCGTAGGGCCCGCCGAGTTCGATTCGGTGAGCGGAAGAGGCGCGCACGGGGATCCGCCGCGCGCCCCCCGTTGACACGTGCGTTTGTTTGAAATAGATTTCTCCAATTAGTCAATCTGGCCAGAGGGGATGTCGTGTACAGGGGAGTCGTTGCGGTCGTCGTTTGCGCCTTTGCCATCGCTTCGCTCGCTGCCGGCTGCGGTAGCGGCGATGAGTCGCTGACGAAGGCCGAGTTCATCGAACGTGGCGATGCGATCTGCGCCAAAGCCGAAAGCAGGAAGAACGCGGTGCTCGAAGCCGCGTTCTTAAAGCAGAGCGAGTCCAAGAAACCCCTGGACAGGGCGGCTGAACTGAAGCTGGTGACGACCGTGGCTCTGCCGCCGATTGTCCAGATGACCGACAGGCTGGCCGCCCTGGAACCCCCAAGCGAGGAAGAGGACAAGGCGAGGGCGATCGTCGAGGCCTACGAAGAGGGGATCGCAGGGGTGGAATCGGATCCGAGCAGCGTCCTGGGTGGAGCGAACCCGTTCGCCGAGGCAGACGAACTGGCCGAAGAATTCGGCTTCGAAGCCTGCAGCGAAATCTAGATCACCGCACGGCGATGCCCACCGGGCGCTGCCAGGTGACGCTGCGGCAGGCTTCCTCGAAGCCAACGCGGCGAAGGTTGCGGGCGACGGCCGAGTCGCCGCGACGGGGTTCGTCGCAGGCCTCCGCCAGGATCGCGTGGCAGCCGGCGTCGGCGGCGTCGATCAGGCGACGCCGGAGGAGGGCCTGATTGCAGCCCCGACCGCGTGCATGGCTGACCGTCGCATCGATGCCGAGCGTCGCGATGCCTTCGTCGATCAGCATCGCCCCGCAGGCGACCAGCTCGCCCTCCAGCAGGGCGACGTAGCAGCGCCAGCTCTCGAGGCTCGGCAGGTCATAGAAGAGGATCCCCGCCAGGTCGGGCAGGCCGAGGCCCTCGGCCGCGACGAAGCTCATCCCTTCGCCCTCGTCGGGCGCCAGCTCGAGAACCTCCACGCCCGGCGCGTCCGGCAAGCTCGGCCTCGATGCCGCTCGGACGTACTTCCTCACCACGGCCCTCTGCTCGTAGCCGTGCTCGTCGAGCCATTGCTCCGCTCGGTGAGTCTCCGGGCGATCCGAGGCGACCGGGACGATGTAGTCGACCTCCCAGGTCCCCATCCACTCGATCGCCTCGGCGAGGTGGCCTTCCTCCATCGCTCCCGGCTCCGCCGCCCCCTGGATCGCGCTCATGCCGGCGATCTCGGGCAGCTCGGCGAAGGTGGTGGCCAGGACCGGTCCGAACCACCGCATCCGGACACCCGCCTCGATCACCGCGTCCTCCGGGGCGGTGCTCCACATGTCCCGGCGGAACCGGCACTCGGCTCGCTCAAACTCAGCTGCGTCGTACTGCATCCGGCGCCCCCTCAACTCGTTTTCGAGGCCCCTGCTCCACCTTCAACTATAGACAGAAATTCTTAATCATCAAAGAACTTTCCGGGTAAATGCGGATCGCCCCACGAAGAAGGGCGGCCGCTCGGCCGCCCTTCTCGATACCTGCCTGTCCTAAGGAAATGCGTGCCGGGCTCTTCCTCAGCCCTTCCCGGTGCAGGTGCGGATGATTTCGGCCGAGGCTTTGGTGCCGTCGGCGAAGACCGCGGTCCCGTGCGCCTGGAGCTTGCCGTCGGGGCATTTGGCGCTGAGGATGCTCATCTTCTTGCCTTTGTAGGTGTACTTTTTGTTGATGGTGAGGTTGAAGTTCTTCACCGAGCCGCTGCCGCCGGCGATCTTTGGGATGGTCGCCACCGAGAGCGTGCCGAAGCGGCCTTTGTGGATCTTCTTGATTTTCACCGTGGTCACGATCGCGGCCGGGGTCGGCACCGTGAGGTAGGCGTGGATGTAGAACGTCGTCACGCCGCCCTTCAAGCCGCCGTTGAACGCGATGATCTTGCTTTTGGCCAGGATTGGCGTCTGTTCTGCGAAGGCGATCTCGGCGGTCGCCTGACCGCTGCCGATGATCGCCTTCCTGCAGATCGCTTCCGCGTGTGAGGTGTCCTGTGCCTGCAGCTGAGCCGACTTGCAGATCGGGAATCCCTTGACGTTGACGGCGCCGTTCTTGTCAGTTTCGATGAGGAATTCTTTCAACGCCGGCGGGTGGGTCCCATCGACCGTGTCGATGATGCCGGAGACGTTGAGCGAGATCGGAGCGAGCGTCTTCTTCGGCAGGGCCTTCGGGCTGAAGCCGCCGTTGAACGTCAGTTCGAGGTTCCCGGCGCGGACTTTGACCGGCTTCTCAGCGGTGGCGAAGCTCGTCACCGCGAGCGCGATCAGGGCCCCCAGGGCCATGGTCATGATCAGGTACTTGCGCATATCCCTATATCTCTCCTTTTGCGGCCCGCCCGTCCAAGGCCGATGCCGTCGAAAGCTTGCGTGAAACCGTGAAACATCCCTCCAGCGGCCCAAACTACCACCCTGGCCTACTCCATAAACCCCGGCATTCACAAAAAAGAGCGCCTTAACAAGCGCGACGCGATCGGTTAGGAATTTCGCATCGACAGGCGCACGCGCTCGCGCTCGGCGGCGGCGCCCTCGGCGCCGAGGAAGGGCAGGGTGATCCAGAACATCAGGTCGGGCAGGCGGCTGGGGAGGCGCGCCACCGCCCCGTGCAGGATCTCGCTGTAGAGCAGCTCGTTGACGCCGCCGGCGAGCGACAGCGCGGTGATGCCCGGCAGTTCGACGGAAGTCTCCGACCTCCCGGACTCGAGGAAGCCGGTGAACTGGCGCAATGCGGCGTCGCGCCGGGCCAGCGCCTTCGGCCCCGCCGCCAGCACCTCGACGATCGCGAACCGTGCCTCGTCGGGGTGCTCGGCGAGGTGCTCCAGCAGCGCCTGCAACCCCGTCGCGATCCGCTCCGCCCAGCGAGCGCCGGGCTTCGACTCGAAACCGTTCGCCGTATCGCCCAGCAGGTTGCCGAGCAGCACGTCATAGGCGGCGAGGAAGCAGTCCTCCTTGCTGTCGAACAGTTCGTAGAAGGTCTTGCGTGAGACGCCGGCGACGCCGATCACGTCGACCACCCGCGTCTCCGGATAGCCGCGCTCGGAGACCACCTCGATCATCGCCTGGTGAATGCGGTTGCGCTGGGATTCGGTCACCGCCTCCCTTGGCAAGCCGTGTCTTCCCCGGGGCAGCCGCTCGCTCAGCTTGGCCGCACGTCTGGTGGGAGCCACACCCAGACTCTAGAGCAGAATCGGTGCCGTGGCGAGCCCCAGAACGGGGGGTATTCAAAGCCGCGGGAAGCCTGCTTGAAATCGCATGGCTTCTATGGGAGGGAAGGCGAAACTCGTATCCGCGCTGGTGATCGCTGCGTTTCTGGCACTCGGCGTCGCAGCCTGAGGGGGCGACGCGATCGGGCTACCTCGAACACGGCACGCGAAGCCGCGTCGACCGTTCTCGAGGCCTACATGCAGGCCCGATCCGAAGACGCCTGGGCCGAGGAGTGCACCTACCTGGCCCGCCCCGCGATCGAACCGCTCGAAGAACTCGTCGGCTCCGCACCCGGCACCAAGGGCACCACTACTTCATGCCGACGAGCAGGGAAGGCGACGGCTGGAAGGTCGCCGCGCTGGCGCCGACCGAATTCCCCTAGCTACGCAGAGAATTAGCTTCCCTCACTGCGACCTCGCAGCGATGATCTCCACGATTCTCGGGCGTACCACCAACTCGACGCGTTCCGGCGTCTCCGGGCTGGACGGAAGCGCTCCCTCCAGCCCGCTATCGAAGATGGGGTGTGCGGACAGCTCATCAAGCTGGGCGGCGGCGTAGGCGCGCAACGAGGCGGGCGCTGCTGCGACCTCGCCCGGCAGCTCCTCGCGTCCGTCGACCAGGGCAACCACATCGCTGAAGTCACGGCTCCCGTAGAAGTCTTCCCTGCCGCGGGTTCGGAACGCCTCGAGCTTCGTCGCCAGAAGGTATGGAGGTGGGATGGCCCGGACCGCCTGGCCCGACGGCAGCGTGATGTCAACGGCGTGGGGAAACGCCTCCGCCTGCCAGCGATTCTGGAAGCCGAGAATCGACGGCTCCGTGGGCATCACGTCCAGCAGCAAGCCCGACTGCGGGTGCTTGAAGCGGCAGATCACACCGCTCGACCTCGTCGAGCAGTTCGCCGAGATGCTCGGCTGCGAGCTCGAGCATCCTGACGTTCTCGAGGTTCATGCCGGGACGGGGGCGCCGAGGCGCTGCTCCAGCTCTTCAACTGCCAGCGCTCGTTCGCGAGCGTTGCCGATCCGGATCGCGTCGAACAGAGCGAGCACCTCGGCAAGTTGCCGGTCCCGGCGTGCCGCCTCAGGAACCACTGGATGCAGGGGCTCGAGCGCTATGCCGCGTACTTTGCCCAGGGCATGCGGCCAGACGGGAACGTTCTCTCGCGAGGAGGAGAGACGATCCGCCAGTGGCGGCGCGGCCCATGCGGTCGGGAACCCCCGGGCCTCCCCTTGCCTCACCGCAGGAAAGACATACCTGGCGCCGTGGGCCAAGAACTCGAGCAGCGCAGCGCGGTTGACCGCCCTGCGACGTGCGTCGTAGAGACCCGCCTGCTTGGCGCGATCGAGGCTGCGATGAACCGCCGACGGGCTCAGATCGAGCTCAACCGCGATCTTCTCGAAGGTCCAGCCCGACTGTTGCCCGGCCAGCTTCAACAGCACGACGATGTCCTGCGGCTTCAGCATGAAACCGAGGATAGCGTCAATTTGTTCCATATTCCAGAATTTGGAATTCCCGGGTGTCGCCGGGATCAGCTCCTCGATCTCTCCGAGAAGGGCGACCGAGATCGGCTTGCCGGTCCACGGCGCCGTTTTTTATCCGAGTGGAGGATCCCCGAGGGGATCAGGTGGAACTTGAACTCCCTGCCCTCGCGCACGATCGTGTGGCCGGCGTATGAGTAGAAAATAAAGGGGACGGGGCCCCGCTCTATTCGACCTTGCCGGGCTTCTTCGAGGCGGCGAAGCTACGTGCGAACCCGGCGGGCGGATACCCCAACGGCGTGCCTCGGCGCCTTGGGAGGAAAGCCCGCGCGATTTGCGGCGATCCGGTCGGCCGCCTCGTCCCTTCTGCCGCGCCGGCCGTTACGGTGCAAGCGATGAGCGGTAGGCGAAGGCGCGGTGCCGCGGGTCGCTCCCGCAAGGGAGCCGGCGGGCGAGGATCGGAGCAGCCGCGGCGCGGACCGGGGATCGAGCCGAGCCCGGAGCGAATGGCGACCGAGCTCGCTCGCGAGATCGCCGCCGAGGCACGGAGCAGCGTGCGCGAAGTCACCGATGCGCTCGACGCCGAAATGTTCGCCTCCTGGCTCGTCTCCACCTGGAACCTCGGCCCGGGCGCGCTGATCGGCGCCGATCCCGAGGAGGAGATCGGACTGCGGGTGGTGACCGCGCTTGAGCGTGCCGGCGACGCGCGGGCTTTGGCTGCGCTGCGGGCAGTCGCGAGCGTGGGCTCCGACCCCATTGCCCCGGCAAGCGACGCCGCCGCCGATCGCCTGGCGAAGGCCGGGGTCGCGGAGCCGGCCTGGCGCGACGGCCTTGGCACGGCGCGCGGGCTGCGCGCCCTGGTCATGCGCGACGTCGTCTTCGACGATGCCGCCAACGTGATCTTCGAGTTCGAGCGCCCGGGACAGGAGCCCTACGCGATCCTCGTATTGATCGACCACAATCTTGGCGGGATCGCCAAGGACATCATCGCGGGACCCGCCGTCGATCACCTGATGGAAGCGATTGCCAGGGTGCCCGAGGAGGAGGCCGGAGCGGGGGAGCTGCGCTTCGAGGAGATCAGGCTCGCCGAGGCGGCGGCGCGCTGCCGCGAGGCCCTGCGGCGCACCGAGCACACTCTGGAAGCGCCGGTAGGCGAGGACTTCAAGCCCCAGGTGGCCGCGGTTGCCGCCCACATGCGGGTGCTACCCGACGACGGCGAGAGCTACGAGCCGGTGGAGGTCTCCGACTCCGAGCGCCAGGCCGCGCTCGAGGGGTTCCTCGCCTCGCCCGAGGCGGAGCCGTTTCGCGGCAGCGACGATGCGGCCGACCTGGCGACGCTGGCGATCGGCTACTGCGCCGACTACCTCGACGGCGAGGGTCGGCCGCTTCGCTGGAGCCCGGTCGTCGTCGAGCTGTTCATGTGTGACTTCCTGCCTCGCAAGGTGGTTCGCGAGCCTGAGTTCTTCGAGCATGCCGTTCCCAAACTCCTCCCGGCCTGGGTCCGCTACGCGGGCCGCTCCCGGGAAATTCCGGAGGCGGCAATCGAGGAGGCCGTCAGCGCTGTCGATGCCTTCCGCGACGAAATGCTCGGCCTCGTCCGCGACGAATCAGCCTGGGGGCCGAGCAAGATATTCATGAAGGCCGCCATGGATGCTGGCGTCGACCTCACCGACCAGGCGGCAATCGAGGCCTTCATCGAGGACTACAACTCCGGGCTCGCAGCCTGAGAGGCGTCGACACGTCTCACGTTGCCGAGCCGTCCGGGATCAGCTCCTCGACTTTCTCGATTTCTCCGAGAAGAGAGACCGAGATCGGCTTACTGGTCCACTTGCACTCGCCGACGACCGAGACGCGGCCACGGTGCAGACCGACCACGTCGATCTCCTCCGTCTCTCGCTCATGGCTGGCATGCAGCTCGTGCAGGGCCGGGGTCCCCACCAAAGCTACCGGGAGCCCAGCCAGACGACCTGCTCGCGGTCCGGTCCGACGCCGACGAGGCGGACGGGTACGCCGGCGAACTCGGCGACGTAGGCGAGGAAGTCGCGCGCCGACTGCGGCAGGTCGGCCTCCTCGCGGCAGGCGCTGAGGTCCTCGTCGAAGCCGGGCAGCTCCTCGTACTCGGGGGTGGCCGAGTGGAGGATCGACTGGTGGTAGGGGAAGCTGTCGAGGACCGCCCCTTCCTTCGAGCGATACCGGACCGCGACGCGCAGCGGACCGATCCCGCTCAGCACGTCGAGCTTGGTGATCGCCAGCGCGTTCATCCGGTTCAGTCGCACCGCGTAGCGCAGGGCGACCAGGTCCATCCAGCCGCAGCGCCGCGGCCGCCCCGTCGTCGTCCCGAACTCGTGGCCGCGCTCGCCCATCCGTTCGCCGACCTCATCTTCGAGCTCGGTCGGGAAGGGGCCGGCGCCGACCCGGGTCGCATACGCCTTGGCGATCCCCCAGACCTCACTGATGTCGGTCGGCCCGACGCCGGCGCCGACGCAGGCCGCGCCGGCGATCGGGTTGGAGGAGGTGACGAAGGGGTAGGTGCCGTGGTCGAGGTCGAGCAGGGTCGCCTGCGCGCCCTCGAAGAGGACCGTCTGGCCATCGTCGAGGGCGTCCCAGCAGAGCTTCGCCGTGTCGGCGATGTGGGGCTCGAGCCGGTGGCCGAAGCTGACGTGTTCCTCGACCATCGTGTGCAGGTCCAGGCGCGGGTCCGGAACCTCGTCGATCGCCGCCTCCGCCGCCTTGGTCTCCTCGCCCGCTTCCTTGCGCTGCTTGCGGCGCTGCACCGAGAGTTCCCGCAGGGCCTGCTGCTTGGGCTCGAGCGCGGCGCGGATCTTGGTCCGCAGGATCTTCTCGTCGAGCAGGTCCTGGACGCGGATGCCGAGCCGCAGCGCCTTGTCGGAGTAGCAGGGGCCGATCCCCCGCCTGGTGGTGCCGATCGAGAGCTTTCCGAGCTTGGTCTCCCCGGCCGTGTCCAGCAGCACGTGGTAGGGCATGATCAGGTGGGCGTTGGCGGAGATCCGCAGGTTGCCGACGCTGATCCCGGTTCGTTTGAGCCCGTCGATCTCCCCCAGCAGCACCCGCGGGTCGACGACCACGCCGTTGCCGATCACGCAGGTCTTGGTCGAGTGGAGGATCCCCGACGGGATCAGGTGGAACTTGAACTCCCTGCCCTCGCGCACGATCGTGTGGCCGGCGTTGTTGCCGCCCTGGAAGCGGACGATGAGCGCCGCCCGCTCCGCGAGCAGATCGACGATCTTCCCCTTGCCCTCGTCCCCCCACTGGGCGCCGACTATGACCACGCCTGGCATCAGCAGGGATTCTGACGGGCCTACGGACGGAGCGCGTTGCGCGGAAGCCACAGAAGTTCCGATTCAGTCAATTGGCGATGTGCGCAGCACAGGGCACGGGCAGTTCGCCAGGATCGAGTCGATGCCATCCACCGTCCATCTGCGTAGCGCGAATCACGCTACATTAAGTCAGGTGACCCCGGCACCGCCACCTCTCTCTCTACGCCTTGGCCAGGCCGGGGCGCGGGCGCTCGAGGATCTCGCGCGCTTGCGCGGCGTCAGCAGAGCCGAGGCGGCCCGCCAGGCGATCGGAGAGGCCGCCGAGCGGGAGCGCAAGAGGAGCGGCTTGGCAGCCGAGGCGCGCCGGCTGATGGCCGATCCCGCCTATGTGGCCGAGGCTCAGGAGGTCATCGACCTGATGGAGGAACTCAGTGGTCCGGGGTGACGTGCGTGAGATCATCCTTCCGCGCGGTCGTGGGCGAGAACAGCACGGGCGTCGATACGCGGTGATCGTCCAAGCGGACGATCTGATGGCGCTTTCGACCGTGGCCGTCTGCCCCACGTCGCGCTCGGCGCCGGCCGCCAGCTTTCATCCGGAAGTGCAGGTGAAGGGTGAGGGGACCAAGGTCCTCTGCGAGATGGTTCGGGCGGTCGACGCTCGCAGACTCGGAAGTCATATCGGTCACCTGGGTCTGAAGGAGATCGGCGCGGTTGACGACGCCTTGGGCCTGGTGCTCGAGCTGGGCTGACGCCGAGGCGTGCGCGCGCTCAGCTCGTCGCTCGCGCCTGGACCCGGTGGTCGGGGCCGTAGAGCGGCAGCGGGTCGCCGCAGATCTCGACCAGGCGGGAGACGGTGCGGGCGCCGATCTGCTCCTCCAGCTGGGCCTGGTCGAGGTTGGTCGTGACGAGGATCGACCGCTGCGCCTCGTAGCGCTCGTTGACCAGCGCGTAGAGCTGCTCCAGCACCCAGTCGGAGCGCTTCTCGGCGCCGAGGTCGTCGACGTGCAGGAGGTCGACCGAGGTGAGGCGCTCGAAGAAGGAGAGGTAGGAGTCGCCGCCGGGCTCGGAATCGTAGGTGCGGCGGATCCGCGCCAGCAGCTTCGGCAGCGAGTAGATGGCGACCGAGCGGTTGTCCTCGAGCGCCGCTTTGGAGACGAGCATCGCCAGCGTGGTCTTGCCGGTTCCGGTGTCTCCCATCAGCCAGAGGCCACGCCCGGCCTCGAGGTTCGCCTCCAGTTCCTCCACCCAGGTGCGCACGACCCGCACCACCATCGGCTCGATGTCGGTGCTCACCGGGGGGCGGTCGAAGGAGACCCCCTGGAACTTGCGCGGGATCACCGAGGCGACGCCGCGGTTGCGGCCGCGGCGCAGGCGCGCCTCCCGGCACTCGCACGGGCGTGCCACGTCTTCGGGGCCGAGGATCCAGCCGGAGCCGTCGCAGACCCCGAGCGGGCAGGCCTGTTCGCGGAACGGTTCTGAGCGGGCGATCGCGGGCATCAGAAGTCAGGCCCCGCGGCGCTGGCGTCGGCAAGCGGCGCGCCCTCGTCGGCCGGCTGCTCGATCGGCTGTTCCTGGCCGGAGAAGTCGGCGAATTTGGGGAAGCGGTCGAGGAAGACCAGCTTCCTGGTCCCGATCGGGCCGTTCCTGTGCTTGGCGACGATCAGGTCGGCGAGGCCGTCCGGCTCGTCGTCGGGGTCGCGGTAGTAGTCCTCGCGATAGAGGAAGGCGACGACGTCGGCGTCCTGCTCGATCTGGCCGGACTCGCGCAGGTCGGAGAGCTGCGGCTTCGGCGGCGTCCGCTGCTCGGGCGCGCGGGAGAGCTGGGAGATGGCCACCACCGGCACCTCCAGCTCGCGGGCGAGGATCTTCAGCCCGCGGCTGATCTGGCCGACCTGCTCGACCCGGTTGGCGCGGTGGTCGTCGGAGCGCATCAGCTGCATGTAGTCGAGGATGATCAGCCCGAGGCCGCCGCGGTCCTGTTCCTGCGCGTGCAGGCGCCGCGCCTTCGCCCGCAGGTCGAGGATGCCGAGGTCGGAGGAGTCGTCGAACCAGAGCGGCGCCTCCTCCAGTTCGTTGCAGGCTCGCACCACCTTCGGCCAGTCGCGCTGGGAGACCTGGCCCTTGCGCAACTTGTCGCCGGAGATCCGCGCCCGGCAGGCGATGAAACGCTGGGCGAGCTCCACCTCCGACATCTCGAGCGAGAAGAAGGCGACCGGCAGGTTGCGCTTCACCGCCACGTTTTCGGCGATGTTGGCGACCAGGGCGCTCTTGCCCATCGCCGGGCGCGCGGCGACGATGATCAGGTTGCCGGGCTGGAAGCCGCCGGTGATCGCGTCGATGTCGCGGAAGCCGGCGGGCGTGCCGGTCATTTCGATCTCGCCGGTCGAGAGCTTCTCCAGCCGGTCGACCTCGTCGTGGAGGATCTCGGAGAGCAGCCGGAAGTCGCTCGCCTGCTCTTTGTGGGCGACGTCGAAGAGCAGCTTCTCGGCCCGCTCGGAGAGCTCCCGCGGTTCGCCGGCGCGCTCGTTCACCCAGCCCTGGATCTCCTGGCCGGCGCCCAGCAGCCGCCGCAGCAGCGAGTTCTGCTGGACGATCTCGGCGTAGTGCTTGGCGTTGCCCGCCGCCGGCACCTTCGCCGCCAGCTCGGAGACGTAGTGCTTGCCCCCAGCCTGGTCGATCATGTTGCGCTGCGTCAGCGCCTCGCTGACGCTCAGCTGGTCGACCGGCTTGGAGGCCGCGTAGAGGTCGTGGACGCACTCGAAGATCGCCCGGTGGCGGTCGAGGTAGAAGTCGGCCGCGTTCAGCTTCACCTCGTCGATCACCCGGGTCAGCGCCGGCTCGGCGACCAGCATCGCCCCCAGGACCGACTCCTCCGCCTCGATGTTCTGCGGCGGTACGTGGGTGGTTGGCGGTTGCGGCATCTAGTCAGTTTGAAAAGAGGCGCGGTCGGGACGAGGGGATCACCTGACGCGCAGACCTAGGCAAACCTAGACAACCGAAAGCGTCTCCTGAGAGGTTGAGGCGCTCAGGCGCTGGGAGACAGGGGTATTTGCGCACATCAATCGGGGACGCATCGAGCGCAGGCGAGTCGGCTCTTGGTCAGCTCGAAGCGGCGTCGCTCAGCACGGCGGCCCTGACGCGCAGCGTCCCGTTTGGCACGAGCTGACCGGGACCGGCGCCCTCTGCGAGGTAGAGCTCAATCCCTTCGCCGAGGGAGCCAACCAGCTCATCCAACGTGTCGCCACTCGCGAAGCATCCTGGAAGCTCGGAGACCTCAGCCCAGTAGGACCCATCCTCGAGATGAATGTCGGCAGTCAGCTCCATATTGCGATTCTCCGCTTTGGTCATCTTAGTCCTGCCTGGCGAAGGATGGCAGCGGTCAGACCACGCGAGTAGTCGCGGCCCTTGTGACTCGGCAGGGTGATCGGACGATGGCTGGCTTTCACCATCTTCACCTGGTGTCTTCCTCCGGCCGAACGCGCCCAGCCATGTCGTTCCAGCAGCCGTATCGCGCCTTTCTGGTTGAGGGTTCTCGCCACTGGGCGATCCTCCGTGAGGACGACGCGCGTGTGGCGCGCACGAAGTCAATCTTCCGTCGTGGGAGTGAGACGAAAGGGAGTTGCGCTACGCCAGCGCGCCGGTTCCGACGGCGAGGTGATCCGCCGCCGGCGGGATCAGGCCCTCTTCCTCCTGGCGGCGCTCGCCGCGGCGGAGCATTCGCTGGGTGAGGATGGCGATGCTGAGGATCGCGGTGGCGCCGAGGCTGAGCTGGACGCTGAGGAGGCCCTGGCGGGTCCAGTAGACGTCGCGTAGGTCGAGCAGCAGGGCCGCCTCGTCGAAGGTGAGGCCGATGCCGGCGCCCATCGGGATCGCCAGGCGCTGCTCGACCTCGTCGTCGTCGGTGAGGAGGGCGACCGTGCCGGAGGTGAAGGCGATCAGGATGCCGGGGACGAAGTGGTGGATGTGGCGACCGCCGATGCTGACGTTGCGGAATGGTCCCTTCTGGTCCCTGATCGACAGGGTCGAGAGCCGCACCAGGGCGAAGGAGCCGAGGAAGCCGGCGAGGAGGTTGAAGAGGACGGTTTCGCTACGGGAGGCGCCCGTGTAGCCGCGAACGGCGACGCCGACCGTGTCGATCGCCGCCGCCGGGGCGGCTTCGATCAGGACCTCGGGGTTGCGGCTGTCGCGCTCCTGCGAGCGCCTGCGCAGCATGCGGCTGAACTGATCGGCCAGGACCGCACCGGCGCCGCCGAGCGCGACGGCGGCGAGGCCGACGGTCGCCCGCTCCGAGCGCGCCCATCCAAGCCGGGTTCGCGCCCGCGCGCGGCGGCTCAGCCTTCGCGGCAGGGTGAGACTGGTTGGAAGCCCCGCAGATGCCATCCGGCGAGACTAACGGGGCCTGCTGCCAGTCTGCGGTTGCCGTTTGCCGCCCAGAGGGCTACAAGCAGCAACCGGACGGGGGGGGGGCTACTTTTCCTCGCTGATGATCGTCTTGACCGCGGCGACGGTGCCGTCGGCAAGCTCGATCTCGACCATGAAGGTGCCCAGCTCGCGCAGCGGCTGCTCGAGGCGGACTTTGCGTTTGTCGATCCGCAGGTCGCGAGCGTCGCGGAGCGCGTCGACGATCTCCTTGGCGCCGACCGAGCCGAACAACTTGCCGTCCTCGCCCGCCCGCTGGTGGATCGTGATCACGGTCTTCGAGAGCAGCCCGGCGGCCTCGGCTTCCCTCTCCGCCCGCGCCTTTTCGGCCTTTTCGGCGACCTCGCGGCGGCGCTGCGCTTCCTCCAGCGCTCCGGCGGTCGCGGGCTGTGCCAGCTTGCGCGGGATCAGATAGTTGCGGAGGTAGCCGGGGGCGACGTCGATCGCCTGGCCGCGCTCGCCGAGTGACTCGACGTCCTCCAGCAGGATGGCCTGTGCCATCAGCGCTCTCCGACGTAGGGAAGCAGGGCGATCTCGCGCGCCCGCTTCACCGCCACCGAGAGCTGTCGCTGATGGCGGCGGGAAAGTCCGGTGACGCGACGGCCGCGCGTCTTCCCCTTGTCGGAGAGGAAGCGCCGCAGCAGGTTGAGGTCCTTGTAGTCGATGACCTCGGCGTTGACGCGCGTGTACTTGCGCGGCCGCGCCCGGTCGGCGCCACGCCGCCCGCGCTTGTTATCCGATGAACTCTCTCTTGCTCTAGCCATTCGGCGCGTGATGCTACAGACCTGAAGCGGGGCGCCGCTTGACGCCCCGCCGGGTGACTAGAACGGAATGTCGTCTTCCGCGCCGCCTCCGCCTCCACCGCCGCCTGCTGCGGCGCCTTCGAAGTCGGAGGTGTCGGCGGGCACGTCGCTGCTCGGGGTGAAGCCGCCGCCGCCGTTGCCGCCGCCGGAGCCGTCGCGGGAGCCGAGGAATTGCACGGTGTTGGCGACGATCTGGACCGCCTGCCGTTTGCCGCTGCCGTCTTTGGCCTCCCACTCGCGCCAGTCGAGCCGGCCTTCGACGGCCACCGGGCGTCCCTTCGACAGGTAGTTGGCGCAGTTCTCGCCCTGCGCGCCCCAGACGGTGACGTCGAAGTAGTTCGGCTTGTCCACCCATTCGCCCGTCTGGCCGTCTTTGCGGCGGCTGTTGACGGCGACGCGAAGCTCGCAGATAGCCGTCCCACCTCCGGTATGGCGCAGCTCCGGGTCACGGGTCAGGTTCCCGGTGATGACCACCACGTTCACATTCGAAGCTGCCAAAGCGCTCACTCCTCTGAAGTTGCTTGCTGAATTCCAGTCTAAGAGTGCGGGCGGCGCGACTTCGCCCCCTCGGAGAGGGCATTCCCGCAAAGAGCGGAGCCGAGACCGGCGCTACTCGTCGGAGTCGCCGCGGGAGTCGCCGCGATCCTCGCGGGCTCCGTGGGCGCTGCGCTCGCGCGGCCCGGTGGGGGCGGCGGCGACCGGCGGGACGATCACCGGAGCGCTGGGATCCGTTTTGAAGATGCGGAAGCGAAGGACGCCGTCGGCGATCTTCAGGTTGTGGTCGAGCGAGTCGAGCAGCTCGGTCGGAGCCTCGAAGCGAAGCCAGCGGTAGTCAGCCTCGGTGCGCCGGTTGATTTCGTAGGCCATCTTCCGCAGGCCCCAGCTGTTCTCATGCTTGAGACTGCCGGACGCCTCGATCTGCCCACGGGCCTCCTGCGCCAGCGCGTCGCGCGCGGGGGCGTCAAGTTGGGGGTCCAGCATCAGGACCAGCTCGTATTCGCGTGAAGCTGCCAAGGCGGCGAGGGACTATAGCGGTGGATTTCGCTTGGGTAGTGACCGGGGGCGGGATACCCCTCCTCACTCAACTTGCTCGGGTGGATCGGATGCGGCCATCCGAGGTTCGGACGACCGAGAAGTACAAGCCGTTCGGAGGGGTATCCCGCCCCCGGTCAGTGCGGGGCGAACTCCACCGAGCCGTCGCTCGCTGGAAGGGAGGGCGCGGGCGGCGGCGTTGGTTGCGGTTCCGGTGCGGGGACGGGAGGTGGGGGTGCGGGCGTGGGGGGTGGGGTCGAGGTCGCTGGGGGTTCGGGTTCGAACGCCGGGCTTGATGGCGAACGGCCCGGCGTGGCCGTCCGATGGCGATCGCGCCGCCTGTCCCGTTCCTTCCGCTTGGCCGATCGGTGTGAGTTATCCGCGCATAGCGAGGAGAAGTCACACCGATCCCGTCGCGGCCGCAAGGAGATCACCGGCCCCTCGCCCTTCCGCGCCCGCCGCGCCACCCCGTCCCCGCGCGCCGACCCCCGCCCGGCGCCCCCGCTCCGAACTGCATCAAGTTGTCTATCCGGGAGATGGATTTCTTGATGCAGTTCGGCCGCTGCGGGCCGCGGCAGCCCCACGTCCGCCGCCAGCGGCGGCGGCTCGGGCGGCTTCAACAGCCCCGGCAGCACCTGCAGCGCCACCAGCCCACCCACGGCGACCGCCGCCACCTTCCCAAAGCTCCTCCACCGAATCCGAATCCCGCCCACCCCGCCCCAAGCCGCCTGGACGGCCGATCTCTTCCCCCACCTTCAAGGTCAACCAGCTCAAGCAAGCCGGGACCTCTCGGGGCAGGAGCACACGGCGCACAAGCGAGGAGGGACGGGTACCCCCTCCGAACGTTTTGCGCTTCTCGCCCACCGCGACCCTCGGACGGCCTCCCCCGCCCCACCCGAGCAAGCGAGAGAGGAGGGGGTACCCATCCCTCCTCGCCCCTACGCCAGTTGCGCCCGCAACTCCGAAATGTCCCGCAACTGCTCGTCCACCCAGTCCCCCGGGTTCCGCGAGAAGATGATCTCCTTCAGCCGCTCCGCCCGCAGTCGCCGCTCTTCGGGATCCATCGTCAGCGCCCGGTAGATCGCGTCGGCCTGCTCCTGGATGTCGAAGGGGTTGACCGAGAGGACGCAGTCGGCGAGCTCCTCGTGGGAGCCGGTGTTCTCGGAGAGCATCAGGACGCCGTCGCGGGTGTTCACCGCCGGCGCCTCCTTGGCGACCAGGTTCATGCCGTCGAAGATCGCGTTGACCATCAGCAGGTCGAAGTGCTTGTAGCGGGCGACGGCGTCGTAGAAGTTCTCGTAGATCTTGAGGTCGATCGGCATCCAGTCGGTCGTCCCGTGGCGGTGGTTGACGACCGCGACCAGGGCCTCGATCCGCTCCAGGTACTCGGCGTACTCGGGCACGTCCTGGCGCGAGGGCTGCAGGTGGGCGATGAAGGTCACCTCTTCGCGGAACTCCGGGTGCTGGGTGAGGAAGGTGTCGAAGGCGGTAAAGCCGCGCAGGACGTTCTTGGAGAGGTCGGCGCGGTCGACGCGGATGATCAGGTGCTTGCGGCGGCGCTCCAGCACTTCGCGCTCAGCCGCCGCCACCTCAGGCGTGGCCGCCGCCCGCTGCAGCCGCTCGGCGTCGATCGAGAGCGGGTAGGCGCGGGCCAGGGTCTTGCGCCCGCCATAGCGGACTTCCCCGGTCGTGTAGTCGACATCGGCTTCGAGCAGTTCGTCGCAGCAGCGCAGGAAGTTGATGCCGTAGGCGTGGGTGTGGAAGCCGATGATGTCGTTGGCCAGCATGCCCTCGAAGATCGCCTCGCGGATCCGCCCCGGCAGGACCCGCCAGCTGTCGGGCTGGGACCAGGGGATGTGGACGAAGTGGTGGAGGAAGACGTCCGGGCGCGCCGCGCGGATGAACCCGGGCACGGTGTAGAGGTGGTAGTCGTGCAGCATCACCAGCGGCCGCTCGTGGTCCTCGATCTGCCGCACCACCGCCGCGGCGATGTCGCGGTTGACCGTCTGGTAGCCGTAGTCCCAGGCGTCGAGCTCTTCCTGGCGGATGTCCGGCGCGTTGGAGAGGTCCCAGAGGTAGTGCTGGATGAACCAGAGGATCGGGTTGGCGATGATGTTGTAGAAGCGGTCGTAGGCTTCGGGGTCGCTGCCGACCATGATCACCTTGTAGTCGATGCCGTCGATCGAGAGCTCGACCGGGCCGCCCCGCTCTTCTGAGACGGCGACATCCTCGTCGGTCATCGCCGAGGCGATCCAGAGCGCCTCGCGGTGGGAGACGAGGCCGGAGAGCGCCGTGACCAGGCCGCCGCCGCCGCGCCGCACCGTCCGCTCGCCGCTCTCGTCGCGCTCGAACTGGGCCGGCCCCCGATTCGAGACGATGATCAGAGGCGAGCTGTCCACGCCGCAGAGGTTAAGGGGTCGGCCCTGAAACTCGCGGGGGTTTCCGGACTACTCCGTGGTCAGGTGTCCAGGTCACCCAGCAGGCCGAGCCAGTCGCGCAGCAGCCGCGGCGAGAGGAACTCGCGGCGGGCATGCTCCTTGCCGGCGCGGCCCAGCTGCTTGCCCAGCTCCGGGTCGGCGAGGATCTCGAGGCTGCGCTGGGCGCACTCCGAGGGCGAGTTGACGAGGAAGCCGCCGACGCCGTCCTCGATCTGCAGCGGGATGCCGCCGACGTTGCCGGCGACCGTCGGCCGGGCCTTCCAGAGTGCCTCGGTGACGGTCAGGCCGAAGCCCTCGCGGATCGACTTCTGCAGGCAGACATCGGACTGCGACTGGAAGGCGTTGACCTCGATCGCGCCGACGTTGTTGAGATTGCTGAGGATCTTGATGTCGGGGTCCGCATCGGCGTATTCGAAGGTCCTCTGGAAGTACTCGCGGCCCTCGGGGTCGTCGGTGGCCATCGAGCCGACCATCGCCAGCTGCGCCTCCGGGACCTCCTTGATCACCTCGCGGTAGGCGTCGATGACGCCGATCGGGTCCTTCCAGGGGTCGAAGCGGGAGACCTGGGTGATCAGCGGCCGGTCGACGTCGATCCCGAACTGGCGGCAGACGAAGGCGGCGTCCTCGGGCGAGAAGGCCATGTTCTTCGGCGACAGCGGGTCGATCGCCGGCGGGATGATGTTGACGCCGCCCTTGCCGTGGTCGACTCCCTCCGGGACGTAGTCCGGTAGGTGCCAGACGGTCGCGTCGTACTCCTCCATCATCGGCAGCAGGTGGGCGATCGGCTCGGGATTGGGGGTGGAGAGGTCGATGTGGCAGCGCCAGATCCAGCGCCGGCCCTTCGCGAGCGCGCCGCGGCGCAGCCCGATCGGCTGCGGGTCGTGGACGATCACCGCGTCCCACTCACCCTGCAGCCCCTCGGCGTTCAGCTGGTTGATCTCGTCGAACAGCTTCCACTGCTCGTCGCTAAGCGTCTCCTCGGCTCCCTGCAGCGAGTTGTGCAGGAGCTTGGTGGCGTTGAAGAAGTCCTCCTTGCCGAAGATCACGTGCCAGTGGGCGTCGAGCCCGACGTCGCGCATCAGCGGCACGATCGTGTAGAGGATCTCCGACACCCCGCCCCCGAAGGCGGTGGCGCTGACGTGCAGGACCCGCTTCCCGCGCAGCGGCTCGGCCAGCTCGCGGATACGCTCGATCAGGTCTTTGCCGACTATGTGGGTGTAGTCGGTGAGAGACTTCTGGCCAAGGGCGACTTCCTGGAGCAAGTCCGGAGTTCTACTACCTTGGCGCTGGAGCGGCTTCTAGCCCCCGTTGACGCTGTCCGGGCGTTTGCCCAGAGTCACGTCGACCTGCTCGCGCTCGCCGTCGTGAAGCACGGTCAGCGTCACCTCTTCCCCCGGCCTGCGGGCGGAGACGAGGCGGGCCAGATCATCCGGTCGCACGACGTCGTGGCCGTCCACCTGAAGGATGACGTCGCCCCCCGTCCTGTACTCGCCCGCCTGGAATCGCAGCTTCTCGTTGCCGCCCTCGAGCCCGGCCTCCTCGGCCGGCCCGCCGGGCACCACGGTGGCCAGCAGCCCGCCGAAGGTGGTGTCGAGCCCCAGCTTGTCGGCGAGCTGCGGGTAGAGCGCCTGGCTGGAGACGCCGATGTAGGCGTATTCGGCGCTGCCGTCCTCCTCGAGCTGGGTGATCGAGCGTTTGATCGCGGAGACGGGCACGGCGAAGCCGACGCCGTCGTTGGCGCCGGAGCTGGTCTCGATCTGCTGGTTGATGCCGACCACCCGGGCGCCGGCGTCGAGCAGCGGGCCGCCGGAGTTGCCGGGGTTGATCGAGGCGTCGGTCTGGATCGCGCCCTCGATCTGGAAATCGGTCAGCGACGTCACCGATCGGTCGGTCGCCGAGATGACTCCCACCGAGAGCGACTGCTGCTCGCCGAAGGGGCTGCCGATCGCAGCCACCGGCTGGCCGACCTGGAGGTCCTCGTCGTCGCCGAGCTCGAGCGGGTGCAGCGGGAAGCCGTCCGGCTTCACCCTCAGCAGGGCGACGTCGGCGAAGGGGTCGAAGCCGACGATCTCGGCCTCCACCACGTTGCGGTCCGGGAACTCGACGAAGACTTCCTTGGCCGGCTTGCGGGCCCCGCTGGATTCGTCGGTGACGACGTGGGCGTTGGTGACGATCTCGCCGTCGGTGTTGAGGACGAAGCCCGAGCCCTCGGCGGCGCCGCTGCCGCCGGCGAAGATCGAGCGGATCGTGACCACGCCGGGCGAGGCCTCGCGGTAGACCTCGGCGGCGTTGAAGCCGGCGCTCGCGGCCTCGACGATCACCTTCGCGGGGACTTCGGTGGCCGCCTCCGTCCGGGCGCTCGAATCGGAGCCACCGCCGGAGCCGCAGCCGGCGATCAGCCCAAGGCACAGCAGCAGCGCCGCCAGCGCCGCCGCCCGTCTCACTTGCCGGCCTTGGCGGGGGCCCGGGGCGGCTGCTTCTCGGCTCCCTCTCGAGCGGCCGGAGGTAGGTCCAGCGTGAAGGCGGTGTAGCGGCGGCTGGAGCTGATCGTGATCCGCCCGTCCATCCGTTGCGCGAGCTCTCTGGCGATCGCCAGGCCGAGCCCGGAGCCGCCGGCGGTGTCGGCGGTGTAGAAGCGCTCGAAGATCCGACTCTGGGCCCGCTGGGGGATGCCCGACCCCTCGTCGGAGACGGTCAGCTCGGCGCGGCGGTTGGCGGGGTAGGTGGTCACGGTGACCTTCGTGCCCTCGGGGGTGTGGGTGAGGGCGTTGTCGAGGAGGATACGGATGATCTGTCGCACGCGGTCGGGGTCGCCGTGGGCGATCGCGGGGTGCTCGGGGGTGCGCAGCTCGAGGCGGGATCCGCGCAGATCGGCCCGAGCGCCGAATTCGCGCGTGACCTCGCGGGCGAGGGCGCCGAGGTCGACGCTGCGGGCATGCATCACGATCGCCCCGGCGTCCAGCTGGGAGAGGTCGAGGAGGTCGGTGGTCAGCTTCGTCAGGCGCTCGATCTGCTGGCGCATCGTCCGCACGAATTCGGCCCGCTCCTCGGGGCTGGGGTCCTCCTCTTCGAGCAGCTCGACGAAGCCGCCGAGGCTGAAGATCGGCGTCCGCAGCTCGTGCGAGGCATTGGCGATGAACTGCTTGCGAGCGCTGTCGAGCTCGGCCAGGCGTCGCTGCATTTCGTTGAAGGTCCGGGCGAGCTCGCCGAGCTGGCCGGCCGAGGCGACCGGGATCGTCGTCTCGAAGTTCCCGTCGGCGACTTTCCGCGCCGCCTCCTGGAGCCGCCTGACGTTGCCGGCGGCCATCTGGGCGTAGTAGAAGCCGACGGCGGTGGCGATTACGACCGCGATCAGCCCGCCGATGACGATCTGGACCTTGACCGAGGAGAGCCCGCTGGCGGCGCCCCCGACCGTCACCGTGGAGAGGTAGACGATGAGAACCGTGCCGACGCAGATCCCAACCGCCATCAGGGTGATGCGGCTGCCGAGGTTCCTGAGCCCGAGCCGGTGCATCTACTCCCGGAAGCGGTAGCCGACCCCGCGCACGGTGAAGAGGAACTCCGGCTGCTTGGGCTCCTGCTCCAGCTTCTCGCGCAGGTGGCGGATGTGGACGTCGACGGTACGCGGGTCGCGGTACTCGGAGTCGCCCCAGACGTGCTCCAGCAGGGTCTCGCGGGTGAGGACGCGGCCGGGGGAGCGGGCGAGCGCGCCGAGGATCTCGAACTCGACGTAGGTGACCCGGACCTCCTCGTCGCGCAGCGTCACCATCCGCCGGTCGAAGTCGATCGTCAGCTCGCCACTCTCGATCGCCTCGTCCTCGACCGTCTCGCCGCCCATGCGCGAGCGGCGCAGGGCCGCTTTGACGCGGCTGCGGAACTCGCGCATCGAGAACGGCTTGGTGATGTAGTCGTCGGCGCCGACCTCGAGCCCGGCGACCTTGTCGGTCTCGCTCCCCTTCGCGGTCAGCATGATGATCGGCACCTGGCTGCGGGAACGCAGCTGGCGGCAGACTTCGACTCCGTCGAGCCGGGGCAGCATCAGGTCGAGGATGACCAGATCGAAGCGCCCCTCTTCGAATCTCTGCAGCGCCTCGCCGCCGTCGAGAGCCGAGGTGACGTGATACCCGTCCTTGCGGAGCGGGTAGCTCAACAACGTCTGTATCGACTGCTCGTCGTCGACGAGGAGGATGCGGGCCGACCCATTTGCCACCGCTCAAGGTTAGTCATGCCGGGCAGTTGGACGCATGTGCGATACCAAGAACTAAGGATCTCCAATGTCAGCGCCGATAGTGAGGGCGATGCAGGCACAGGAACTGAAAAGCCTTGTCGAGGCCGGCCTCTACAAGCCCGACCCCTCGCAGATCGCGTCGGCGATGCTGCGGCGGCGCGGCGTCAGACCTAAATCAGTGAGTAAGCCCGTCCCGGCCTCACCCGGGCTCGCGACCACACG
>JBBDYP010000041.1:0-34826 GCA_040900615.1 Solirubrobacterales bacterium
CCGCTCGGTCCGGCGCTCGCCAGTCGCACACGCGAGTTTTCGGATAGTCACTTAGGCTCTGAGGCGATGGCTTCTCCCGAGGCGAAGAACCTGGAGGCGATCTCCAGGGCGATCGACCGGCACAACGCGAGCTGCCCGTTCCCGGCGGCCGAGGTGCGGATGAACCCGTTCGAGGTGGAACGGCTGGGCTGGGACACGATCCGCGGGCTGCCGGTCGTGCCCGACGGCGAGATCGGCACCGGCCGCTTCCGCATCGTCTGCTCGCGCGACCTCGAGGGCGAGAAGCTCGAAGAGGTCGAGGCCATCGGCCAAGAGCTCCAAACCGTGGCGCCGAGTCAGAACTGAGCGCGAATCTGCTCTAGCGTCCGCTATGCGGACACAAATGCAGACTCGCGCGACGGGGCGCCTCTCAGACCGAGTTCCAGAAGTCGACGCCGAGTTCCGACAGCCAGTTCTGGACTTCGATGTTGAGCTGGAACAGCTCGCCGGTCCAGATCAGGACGCCCATGCCGATCAGGATCACGCCGCCGACGGCGACGATCGCCTGGTAGTGACGCTTGACCACGGTGAAGGCGGTGGTCATGCGGGAGAAGGCAAGGGCGGTGAGCAGGAACGGGATCGCCAGGCCGGCTGAGTAGACGGCGAGGAGGAAGGCGCCGCGGCCGGCGGAGTCCGAGAGCGCGGCGGCCGAGAGGATGGCCCCGAGCGTGGGGCCGATGCACGGGGTCCAGGCGATCGCGAAGGCGGCGCCGGCGATGATCGGGCCGCCCCTGCCCGCCCGCTCGAGCAGGGCGTCGACGTGCCACTCGCGGTTGAGCCGGGTGATGAAGAGCGACGAAACGAAGAGGACCCCCATCGCGACGATCAGCGCCCCGGAGATCTTGGTCAGCAGCTCCTTGTGGTCCTGGAGGGTCGAGCCGAGGCCGGTGGCGGTCAGCCCCAGGAGGATGAAGATCGCCGAGAAGCTGGCGACGAAGAGCAGGCTCGGGCCCAGCACGCGGCGCCAGCCGGCGTCGTCCAGCTCCGCCGCGGAGACGCCGGTGACGGCCGAGAGGTAGCCGGGGACGAGCGGCAGCACGCAGGGGGAGAGGAAGGAGACGATCCCCGCCGCGAGGGCGGCGAAGATCCCGACTCCAGCGGCAGGATCGGAGCTGAGGACCGCGGTCACCACAGGACCTCAGGTTACCCTCCGCCCGATGCCAACCCAGCGGCCACCGTCAGGCCTCTTCAACGCCTCGGGACTGGCGCGGCGTCTGCGGGCCTCGCCGCTGTTCGCGATCGGTCCCTCGGAGCCGGGGCCGGCGCTGCGCCGGGGGGCCCTGATCGCGGTTCCGATCGGCGCCGCGCTGATTCTCGAGCTCGGCTTCGACGCACCGGTCAGCGGCGCCATCGCCACCGGCGCCCTGCTCGCCGGATTCCCGGCCATGGACGCGCCCGCGGGACCGCGTTCGGCCTGGCAGGCGGCAACCGCCCCGCTGATCGGGATCGCCGCCGCGCTCGGCATCCTCAGCAGCCAATCGGCCCCGGCGGCGGTCCTGACGATGGGCCTGGTCGGCGCCGCGGCGGGCTACTGCTTCGCGGTCTCGCTGCGGCTCGCCATCGTCGGCCTCTCGGTCGCGTTGGCGCTGATGATCGCCCAGGGCCTGTTCCTGGCGCCCGGGGACGCCTTGCCGGCGTTGCTCTACGGGACCGTGGGCGGGCTCCTGCAGGCGGTCTGGTCGCTGCTGGTCTGGCTCTTCGCCGATCGCGCCACCGAGGAGGAGGGGAGCGGCTGGAACGCGGCTGCCGCCGTGGCGGCGCTCTCCTCGAACCTGAACCTGCAGGCGCGCTGCTTCCGGCACGCGATCCGCTTCGGCGCCGCGCTCGCCGCGGGCGTGGCCCTCTATCGCATCCTCGGGATGACCGTGCACGGGTTCTGGATCCCACTGACGATCCTCTTCGTGATGCGGCCCGAGCGCGACGAGACCTACCACCGGCTGGCCCTGCGGGCGCTGGGCACCGTGCTCGGGTTGATCGTCGCCACCGCGATCGCCGAGGCGTTCCCCGGCGAAGACCTCCTGGTGGGAGTCGTGCTGACCGTGTCGGCGGCCCTCGCCTACGGCCTGCTCACCGTCCAGTACGCGCTGTTCACCGCGGCGATCACGATCTACGTCGTCCTGCTCTCGGACACGCTTGGGGAGCCCGCCTTCGAGGCCGCCGGCCAGCGGGCCGCCGGAACCGCCCTGGGGATCCTGATCGCCGGGGTCGCCTTCCTGCTCTGGCCGAACCCCGGCGAAGGGGAGGAACGGCCGGAAAAGCCCAATCTCGCCCCACCGGAGGCCGCGGCCCGGTAGATTCCTGGCTAGGCAGCCAAACAGCCGCGGGGGGCCGCGGGCGACAACAGGAGCAGACTTTGAGCAACCGCACGTTCGTGATCGGGGTCGGCATGACCAAGTTCGAGAAGCCCGGCACCAAGGAGGGCGACTACCCGGACTGGGCCAAAGAGGCGGGGGAGAAGGCGCTCTCCGACGCCGGCATTCCCTATGAGGACGTCGAGCAGGCCTTCGCCGGCTACTGCTACGGCGACTCGACCTACGGCCAGCGGGCGCTCTACCAGCTCGGCCTGACCGGGATCCCGGTCGTCAACGTCAACAACAACTGCTCGACCGGCTCCTCGGCGCTGTTCCTTGCCCGCCAGGCGGTCAAGGGCGGCATCGTCGACTGCGCCCTCGCGCTCGGCTTCGAGAAGATGGAGCCCGGCAGCCTCGGCGTCAAGTACACCGACCGCACCAACGCGCTCGACAAGCACGCGATGCGGATGTTCGAGATCCGCGACCCCGAGCCCTCGCCGCCGGCGCCGCAGATGTTCGGCAACGCCGGCCGCGACCACATGGAGAAGTACGGCTCGACCCCCGACCACTACGCCTGGATCGGGTGGAAGAACCACAAGCACTCGGTCAACAACCCCTACGCCCAGTTCCAGGACGTATACAGCCTGTCGGAGATCAAGGCGGCGAAGATGATCCACGACCCGCTGACCAAGCTGCAGTGCTCCCCGACCTCCGACGGATCGGCCTGCGCGATCGTCGCCTCCGAGCGCTACGTCGACGAGCACGGCCTCTGGGACCGGGCGGTCGAGATCGTCGGCCAGGCGATGGTCACCGACCTCAGCTCCACCTTCGACGAGGCCGCCGACTGCATGACGATCGTCGGCGCGGACATGTCGAAGAAGGCGGCGCAGCTCGCCTACGAGGAAGCGGAGGTCAGCCCGCACGAGATCGACGTCTGCGAGCTGCACGACTGCTTCAGCGCCAACGAGCTCATCACCTATGAAGCGCTCGGCTTCGCGGCCGAGGGCGAGGCGCACAAGCTGATCGACGCGGAGGCGACGACCTACGGCGGCCAGGTCGTGGTCAACCCCTCCGGCGGCCTGATCTCCAAGGGCCACCCGCTGGGCGCGACCGGGCTGGCGCAGTGCTCCGAATTGACCTGGCAGCTTCGCGGCGATGCCGAAAAGCGCCAGGTGGAGGGCGCGAAGGTCGCGCTCCAGCACAACATCGGCCTCGGCGGAGCGGCCGTGGTCACCGTTTACAAGCCGGCGAGCTAGGGCTCGCCGCAACCGACAGGAGGAGACGATGGCGAAGCAGCGGCGTTCACTCAGCGGCAAGGTCGTGGCGATCACCGGCGGCGCCCGCGGCATCGGCAAGGCGACCGCGACGGCGCTGGTCCGCAAGGGCTGCCGCGTCGCCATCGGCGACCTCGACCTGGCGCTGGCGGAGGAGACCGCGGCGGGACTGGGTGGCGGCACGATCGCGCTCGGCCTCGACGTCACCCACCGCGCCTCCTTCGAGTCCTTCCTGGCCGAGACCGAGCGCCAGCTGGGACCGATCGACGCGGTGATCAACAACGCCGGGATCATGCCGGTGACGCCGTTCGTCGACGAGGGTGAGGACTCGATCCACCGCCAGGTCGACATCAACCTCCACGGCGTCATCACCGGCACCCAGCTGGCGATCGCGCGGATGCGGCCGCGCGGCAGCGGCTACATCGTCAACATCGCCTCGCAGGCGGGCAAGGCCGGGATCCCCGGGATCGCCACTTACTCGGCCACCAAGCACGCCGTGGTCGGCCTGAGCGAGTCGGTGCGGACTGAGCTGCGCGGCAGCGGCATCGAGGTGCTCTGCGTGATGCCGACCGTGGTCAACACCGAATTGACCAGCGGCGTCGGCCAGCGCTGGATCAAACCGGTCGAGGCCGAGGACGTCGCCAACGAGATCGTCGACGCGATGGAAGTGCCGCGCTTCGACGTCTTCGTGCCCCGCTCCAACGGCGTCCTCTACAGGGTGATGACGCTGCTGCCGCGTGGCGCCCGCGAGGCGCTCGGCCGGGCGATGGGCGTCGACAAGTTGATGTTCGAAGTCGACCACGCCGCCCGCCGCGCCTACGAGGAGCGCGCCGCCGCCAGCAAACCGGGCGCCGAGGGGGCGCCGGCGACCAAGGCGCCAGCCGCGGAGCGCGACGCCGCCTGAGCCGCCCTCGGTGAGTTGACCGGGCCACGGCACGGACAACTCACCGAGCGAGGGAGAAATGGGACGGATCTATGACGCGACCTGGGGCCGGGCCTTCGCGGCGCTGTACGACCGCGGTCTGAGGGCGACCGAGGAGGCGGGACTGCGCGAGATGCGCAGGGAGCTGCTGGTGGGAGCAGGGGGGAGGGTGATCGAGCTCGGCGCCGGCACCGGGGTGAACATCGACCTCTACCCGGACGCCGTCGAGGAGCTGGTCATGGTCGAGCCCGATCCCCACATGGCCAAGCGGCTGCGGGCCAGGGCCGCGGAGTCCCGGCGCCAGGCGGCGATCGCCGAAGCGCCGGCGGAACGGCTTCCCTTCGAGGGCGGCAGCTTCGACACCGCGGTGGCGACCCTGGTGCTCTGCACGGTCCCCGATCCCGTCGCCGCGGTCGCCGAGATGGAGCGGGTGCTGAAGCCCGGCGGCCAGCTGCTGTTCATCGAGCACGTCCGCTCCGGGGATCCCGGCGTCGCGCGCTGGCAGGACCGGCTCGAAAAGCCCTGGCGCTTCCTCGGCGACGGCTGTCACTGCAATCGCGACACGCTGGCGACGATCGCCTCCTCCCGCTTCGAGCTGGGCGAGGTCCAGCGAGGCCAGATGCCGAAGGCGCCGCCGATCGTCAGGCCGCTGGTCCGCGGCAGCGCCACGCTGTAGGCGCCAACCGCCGCAGGGCGGGCGCGGGCGCCGCGGTCAGTCCCACGGCATGTTCCTGATGTGGAAGTGTCGCAGGCGACCGGGATGGCGCTGCCGAGTGCTGATTCGCTCACGTCAGGAGGATTGGAAGGTGACCGACATAATCTTAAGAGATTTTAAGATATATTAATGCCACTGTGAGCATGCCCAAGACAGCGACGGGGCCGGCGAAGCCGATCCACCGGATCAAGGCCGAGTTCTTCCGCACCCTGGGCCATCCGGCTCGGGTGGGCGTCCTGGAGCTGCTGAAGGACGGCGAGATGACGGTGGGGGACCTGCAGGCGGAGCTGGGGATCGACTCCAGCGGCGCCTCTCAGCATCTCAGCGCGATGCGCAGGCAGGGGATCCTCGAGGCGCGCAAGGAGGGCACCAGCGTCTTCTACAGAGTGCGGGACCCTCGCATCTTCCAGATGCTCGAGAGTGCCCGTCAGGTGATCGGCTCCCACCTGGAGGAAGCCAACGCCCTGCTTGGGGAGCTGGGCGGGCCGGCGTCGAACCCCAGCAGCACGACCGCGAAGTCCCGGCAGCGATAGGCCTCCAGGGTTGAGCGGGCTGGACTGGCTAGTCGGGGCCGGCGTCGCGCTGGTGGCGATCGGTTGCGCGGCGCCCGTGCTTCGGCGCGGCGCGGCGGCCGCGCTCACCCTGCAGGCACTGGGGATGGCGCTGGTCGGTATCGCCGGCGCCCTGGTCCTGTTCGGCGCCGCCGCGGTCGGCGCCGGGTTCCACGACGGGCTGAGCCCGCACCTCGGCATCGACGGGCTGAGCGGGTTCTTCCTCGCCACGATCGCGATCGTCGCGGTGCCGTCGCTCGTCTACGCCCGCGGCTACCTCGCGGGCGCCCCCCGTGAGCGCCTGCTCGTCTCCCTCACCGGCCTCTTCCTCGTTTCCCTGGCGGTCGTCGTGACCGCGCGCGACCCGAGCACGTTCCTGGCCGGCTGGGAGCTGATGACGCTGGCGCCCGCGGCCGCGATCCTGGCGCGTCGCAGCGATCGGGCCGTTCGCAACGCCGTCTTCGTCTACCTGGCGGTGACCCACCTCGGCGGCGCCGGCGTCTGGGTCAGCCTGCTCGCCCTCGCCCACTACGGGGCTCTGAGCGACCCCGGCGCGCTCGTCGCCCAGAGCGGTGGGGCGCAGGCCCTGGTGATCGTCTCGGCGCTGATCGGCTTCGGCACCAAGGCGGGGCTGATGCCGCTGCACGCATGGCTGCCGCGGGCACACCCGGTCGCGCCCAGCCACGTCTCGGCACTGATGTCGGGCGTGATGATCAAGGTGGCGCTGTACGGGTTGATCCGGGCGCTCTTCGAGTGGGCCGCGCCGGCGCCGCTGTGGGCGGGCCTGGGGCTCCTCGGGCTGGGATTGCTGTCGGCCCTGGGCGGCGCGCTGTACGCGCTGACCCAGCACGACCTGAAGCGGCTGCTGGCCTTCTCCTCGATCGAGAACGTGGGGATCGTCGCCCTCGGACTCGGCGCCTCGCTCGTCTTCGCCTCCGGCGGCGACGCCACCTGGGCGGCGATCGCCTTCGGCGCCGCGCTCCTCCACGTCCTCAACCACGCCGTCTTCAAGTCGCTGCTCTTCCTCGCGGCCGGCGCCTTCGAGCGCGCAACCGGCTCGCTCGACCTCGACCGCATCGGCGGCCTGCTGCGGCGGATGCCGTGGACCGGGGGCGCCTTCCTGGTCGGGGCGATGGCGATCGCCGGCCTGCCGCCCCTGAACGGCTTCGCCTCGGAGTGGCTGACCCTCCAGGCGCTGGTCCACGCCGCCTTCGGGCCGTCCCTCGGGGTCGGCCTCGCCGCCGCGATCGCCGCCGCCGGGCTGGCCGTGACCGCGGCCCTGGCTGCGTTCGCCTTCGTCAAGGCGACGGGATTGGTCCTCTTCGGCGACCCTCGCCGCCCCGAGGCCGCCGAGGCGCGGGAGGTTGCGGGAGGGATGCGGCTCGCGCCGCTGTTCCTGGCGGGCTGCTGCGTTGCTCTCGGGGCCGTCCCCGGGCTGCTGGTCCCGTCGCTGATGGGTCTCGCCCCGCAGCCGCGCGAGCTGGCGACCGAGCCGAGCCTCGCCGTCCCGGGAACCGGCTCGCTGCCCTCGCCGTGGCTCCTGCTCGGGATCGTCGCGCTGACCGGGTCGCTCTGGCTGCTGCGCGGCTCGCGGCGGGCGGCGCCGGTTCCCGCCTGGGCCTGCGGCCAGAGGATCGAACCGGCCCTCGCCTGGACCTCAGCCGGATTCATCAAGCCGCTCCACCTCGTCCTCGAGAACGTCCTGCGACCGCGGCGGGAGATCACGACCGCGCGCGAGCATGGCCTGGTTCGGTCCGTCACCTACCGGGGCGAGATCCCGCACCTCTTCGACACCCTGCTGTATGGGCCGGTGCGGCGTGCGGCGATGGGCGGCGCCCGGGTCGCCAGGCGAATCCAGTCCGGCAGCGTCCGCGCCTACGCCGGCTACCTGCTCGCCCTGCTGCTGGCGCTGCTCGTCCTGGCGCGGACGGGGGCGATCGGATGACCGCACTGGCCGCTGCCATCCAGCTGCTCGGCGGAGTCGCCCTGGCGCCACTGCTGCCGGGGACGATCCAGTCGCTCAAGGCGCGCCTGCAAGGGCGCCGCGGCCCCTCGCCGCTGCAGCCCTACCGGGAGCTGAGGCGACTGTGGGGAAAGTCGCTGGCCGATCCCCAGCCGACCACGATCGTCTACCGCCTGGCACCGTGCGTCCTCGCCGCCGCGACCGGCCTGGCGATCCTGCTGGTCCCGGTCGGCGGGATCTCCCCGGACTGGGGACTGGGTGACGACGCGCTCGTCCTCGTCGGCCTGCTCGCCCTCGGCCGCTTCGGGCTGGCCGCCGCGAGCTGGGACACGGGCTCGGGCTTCGCACTGATGGGGTCCAGTCGAGATTTGACGCTGGCGGTCTTCGCCGAGGGGCTCCTCCTCCTGGCGATCATCCTCGCCGCGCTTCCGGCCGGCAGCACCAGCCTCGGCGCGATCAGCGTTGCCGCCAACGGCTCGGCGATCTGGGGCGAGCCGGGCCACTGGTGCGCCGCGGCGGCCTTCGGGCTGGTCGTCCTCTTCGAGACCGGGCGCCAGCCGATCGACAACCCCGACACCCACCTCGAGCTGACGATGATCCATGAGGGGCCGCTGCTGGAGTACGCCGGCCGCGACCTGGCGTTGCTGCAGTGGAGCACCGCCGCACGGCACTGGATCGTGCTCGTCCTCGCCGCGGAGCTGTTCCTGCCCCACTGGGGAGGCTTCGGCCCGCAGCTGGCCTATTTGATCGCGGGCGTCGCGCTGCTCTGCGTGGCGCTCGCCTTCACCGAGACGGCGCAGGCGAAGATGCGGATCCTGCGAGCGCCGGCGCTGCTCGCCGGAGGCTGCCTGCTCGCCCTGGTCGGGTTGGCGAGCTGGCTGGCCGGGAGCCTGGCATGAGCACGGCGACGGTCGCGGCGCTGGTGGCGCTCGGGTTCGGGGTGATGCTCGTGCGGCGGCGCAGCTTCGCGATCTGGCTGCTCACGGCGCAGTCCCTGTTGCTGGGCGTGGCCGCGCTGGCGGAGGCGGAGGGGGGCTCCGGGCTGCTGGTGGCCGGGGCCATTCTCATCGTCCGCGCCGTCGCCCTACCGGCGTTGCTGGCCCTGACCCGGCGCCGCACCCCGGAGCCGGGCCCGGTGGCGCCGGCCACGACCGTCGTCGTCCGGCTGCTCGTCGCCACCGTCGTCTCGCTGGTCGCGGTCGCGTCGGTGCCGGCGCTCGGGCTCAGCGACGCGGCGGCCGAGCACGGCGCCATCACCCTCCTCTGTCTCGGGATCGCAATCGTGATCATGCGGCGGCCGGCCCTCGTGCAGGTGCTCGGCCTCCTCGTCGCCGAGAACGGCGTCTACCTGCTGGCGGTCTCGGTGCAGGGTGGGCTGCCGTTCGTGATCGAGCTGGGGGTGCTGTTCGACCTGGCGCTCGTCGTCACCGTCGCCGCCGCCTTCGCCCAGAGGATCCACGGTGAGATCGGCAGCGGCGACACCGACCTGCTGAGGGGGCTGCGTGACTGACGGAGCGCTGGTCCTCGCCATACTCGCCGTGCCGGTCGGCTCAGCCGCCCTGGTCGGGCTGATGCCGACGGCCGCCGCCGCGGATCGCTTCAACCTCGCGACCTCCGCCCTGACGGCGGCGCTTGCCCTGACCCTGGCCGTGATCGCCCTCGCGGCCGCGCCGGGAGAAGCCGCGCATGGGAGCTGGTATGTGGTGGATGCCGCCAGCGGCGTCTTCCTGGCGCTGGTCGCGGTGATCGGCCTGGCCAGCGCCGCCGTGTCCCCGGCCTACCTGCGCCACGCTGGTCGCAGCTGGTTCAGCGCCCGGCGCTCCCACGCCTGGTACTACGCGGCCTTCAACGTCTTCTGGGCGGCGCTGCTGGCCCTGCCGCTGGCCGACAACCTGGCCCTGGCGTGGCTGCTGATCGAGGCGACCACGGCCGCCTCGGCGCTGCTGGTCGCCTTCAGCGGCAAGCGCAGCGCCCTCGAGGCCGGCTGGAAGTACGTCGTGCTCACCACCCTGGGCCTGGCGATCGCCCTGCTGGGAATCGTCGTCCTCTTCGTCGCCACGGGTGGGCCCGATTCCGGCCTCGGCCGGGTCGACTGGACGGCGCTCTCCGGCCGTGCGGGCGAGATGCCGGCACAGGCGACGCTCGTCGCCTTCGTGTTGATCATGGTCGGCCTGGCCAGCAAGATCGGTTGGGCGCCGGTCCACAACTGGCTGCCGGACGCCCACAGCGAGGCGCCGCCGCCGGTCAGCGCGATGCTCTCCGCGGCGCTGCTGCCGACGGTGCTGCTGATCGCCTGGCGGACCAAGCTCGCCCTCGAGCCGGCCCTCGGCGGCACCGCGGTCCAGGAGATCTTCGTCGGCTTCGGCCTGGCCTCGCTGGCGATCGCCGTCCCCTTCCTCTGGCGACCGCTGCCGTGGAAGCGCCTGCTCGCCTACTCCAGCCTCGAGCACATGGGGATCCTCGCCCTCGGGATCGGCTTCGGCACCCCGCTGGCGATCGCCGGCGTGGTCCTCCACGTCGCCGGCCACGGCGTCGCCAAGGCGCTCGGCTTCTACACTGCGATCCCGCTGCTGCGCCAGGACCCCTCCGCCGCCGTGGCGCCGCCGCGGGGCGTCGCCCGGGCCAGCGCCCCGACCGCAGCGGCGATGGCAGTGAGCTTGATGTCGCTCGCGGGGCTGCCGCCGTCGCCGCTCTTCGTCTCCGAGCTGATGGTCCTCCTCGGGGGGATGGACGCCGGCCTGGTTGTGGTCTCCGCACTGGCGGCGGTGCTGCTCGCGCTCGGGTTCATCGGCCTGGCCCACGCGCTGATCGAGGGGTTGCTGGGCGAGAAGCGGAAGCGGGGAACCCTTCCAAGCTCGCGCTCGGCACGGGCGGTCGCGCTGCTCGGCGCGACCGCAGCCGTGGCGCTGCTGGCCCTGACGGTGGCGGCCTACGCCCTGCCTGATTCCGGGATCGTCGAGGCGCTGGCGGGGAGGGGCGGATGAGCCGGGGTGCGACGGTGCCGCGGCAGGATGTGGAGACGCTGGCGGTCGAGCGCCCGCAGTGGCGTGAGGCGTGCCGCCGGGAGCTGGACGACGGCGGGCGTTTCTGCGGCGCCCACGCCAGCGGTCACACTGGGGATCGGCGCTGGCAGGCGCTGTTCGCCCGCGGCTCTGGAACGCGAGCCCTGATCGTCGAGCTCGACGGCGATCAGCTCGAGACGATCGTCGACATGGTTCCGGCCGCGCAATGGGACGAGCGCGAGGCCCACGACCTCCACGGCCTGCGCTTCGAGGGCCACGACCCGCTTCGGCCCCTCCTCGACCACTCCCTCGACCCGTCGAGCTGGACGGTCCCGGTCGAGGGGAGGGGGGTGCACCAGGTGGTCGTCGGGCCCATCCACGCGGGCGTCATCGAGTCCGGCCACTTCCGCTTCCACGTCGTCGGCGAGCGGATCCTCCACCTGGACCCGCGGCTCTTCTACAACCATCGCGGGCTCGAGCGCGCCGCCGAGGGACTGGAACTCTCCGACGGACTGGCCTTGGCCCAGCGAGCCTGCGGGGCCTGTGCTGTGACCAATGCGGTCGCCTACGCGCAGGCCTGCGAGAGCGTGCTCGGGCTACTGGCGTCCCGCGAACTGCGACGCGCTCGGACCCTGCTGCTGGAGCTGGAGCGCCTCTACAACCACCTCAACGACATCGCCGCCATCTGTGCGGGAGTCGGGTTCGCGACCGGCAACATGGCATTCGCGGCGCTGAAGGAGCGGGCGATGCGCCTCAACCAGGACCTCACCGGCCACCGCTTCCTCTTCGGCTCGGTCGAGGTCGGGGCCAACCGGCTCCTGCTGTCGGGGCAAGCGTCGCAGCGGACGCGCGAACAGCTCCTCGAGCTGCGGCAGGACGCGGCGCGGCTCTGGCGCGAGGTTCGGTTCTCCGCCTCGGTCCAGGCGCGGCTCGACGGAGTGGGGGTCCTCGATCGCGCCACCGCCGCCCAGCTCGGCGCCGTCGGGCCGGCGGGGAGGGCCTCCGGCCTGGGTCAGGACACGCGCAGTGACAGCCCTGCGCTCTGGTACGGCTCGTCCTTCGTCGCCGCGGCCCCCGCGGAGACGACCGGAGACATCGCCGCGCGCCTGGAGATGAGGGCGGTCGAGCTCGAGGTGACCTTCGAGCTCCTCGACGACCTGCTCCCGGAGCCGATCGAGGCCGATGCAGCCAGCCCCTGCGGCCCCAAGGGCTCGATCGGGGTCGCTCGCGTCGAGAGCCCGAGGGGGGAGACGGTCTGCGTCGTCGAGCACGAGGCCCATCTGCTGCGCCGGCTGCGGCTGCGAACCGGCTCCTACGCCAACTGGCCAGCGCTCGTGCAGGCGACCGCCGGCAACCTCCTGTCCGACTTCCCGTTGATCAACAAGAGCTTCGAGCTCTGCTACGCCTGCGTGGATCGCTGAGCCGTGTTCGTCCTCCTCCGCCACCTGCAACGCGTCCGCCGCGAAGCCGCCCTGCCGCCGCGCAGGGGAGCCCGCTCGCTGGCGATCCGCCACGTCGACGCCGGCTCCTGCAACGCCTGCGAGCACGAGCTGACCGCGACGGCCGCGCCCCAGTACGACCTGCAGCGCTTCGGCCTCGACATCGTCGCCTCACCCCGGCACGCTGACGTCCTTTTGGTCACCGGCCCGGTGACCAAGCGAATGGAGGCCGCACTGCTGGCGGCCTACGAGGCGATGCCAGAGCCCCGCCGGGTCGCCGCCCTGGGCGATTGCGCGCTCGGCTGCGGCGTTCTCGGCACCGCGACCGAGCTGGCGACCCCGCTCGAGAAGCTGCTCCCGGTCGACATCCGCATTCCCGGCTGCCCGCCGACCCCGCAAACGATCGCCGACGCAATCCTCTCCGGCAGCGCCGCTTCCAGCTTTTTGGCCCCTATGGGGGACAGAATGCTGGAAGCGTTCAGCTGACCACTCGTCCGGCCGGCGATCTCCTGATCCAACGCACGATAATGGTGGTTGCCGTCCGCAGGGTGTCCTAGGTTCGCGTTCGTGATAGTGGCCACTAGGCAAGGGCGCGGTTTCCAGCGGTTTTTCGGCTTGCAGCCCCCCTTGCCGATACTTCTGGAGGCACCAAATGCGCGCGTCTTTCCCTGTCGAATTCCTCGCTGTCCTGCTCGGCAAAAGTAGGGAGGCGGGGTCGTTCAACACGCCCGAGGGCGAGGTCAAGTTCGACGTCGCCTTCGAGTTGGCGTTCGAGTCCAGCGAGGGCCTGACCCAGACCTGCCGGGTCTCCCGCAAAGCGCTGGACGAGGCCGCTGACTTCGAGGTCGAAAAGCAGCCCGCCTACACCTCCGTCCTTCTGATCGGCGACGTCAACGTCCGCGACGACGGCGGCTACCTGCGACCGACCACGGTCCGGTTGGCCAAGCCGGCGACCGCCGCCAAAGCGGCTTAGTGCGGCGTGGGCTTCGCTCATGGTCCGCGCGACGGCGGCTCGTGGCTGCGGCCGCGTGCCTGGTTCTCTTCGCTGCGTCGTCTGGCTTGGGGCCGTCCTCTGGTGCATTGCCCTGTCCGCACCCTTAGACGCCCGCGCCGAACCGCAGACCTGTCCGCTCGGCTTCCTCGAATCCGCTGAACTCGAACAGCCGGCGTGGGAGGTCCGCGAGCTTCGCAACGACGTGCGCCAGGCCTGCGGTGCGATCGCCGATCGGCTCGATGAAATCGTTGAAAACACGGCCGGCGTCGTCCCGCAGTTGGCGACGATCGACGGCGACCTGGTGACGCTGCTGGAAGGGCAGGAAGCCGGCAACGGTGACCTCAAAGCGGCGCGCGAATCGCTCGCCGGAACCGTCGCGGTGTCGGCGCCGGCCGGTGTCGAAGTGACGAACCAGCCCGACACCGAAATGGTCCGCCAGGCCGTCGTCGACAACTCCGAAACGCTGAACCAGAATATCTGGGCGGTGCTGGGCCTGGTCGTCGGCTTCGGCCTCCTCGCCGCCGTCTACAAGCTGGTGCGGCCGTGATCGCCGTGGGCCAGCTCGTCTGGTGGTGGGACTCCGCGATCGGGTGGTGGGAGCTGCACGAGGTCTGGGACCTCCGCGGCGACTCGGCGGTCCTCGAGCTGCGCCGCGGCGACGGCCGCCGCCAGCGCGCCCGCAAGGATTTGATTCCGAGCGCGACGTACAGGCTTGCCGACGAGAGCGAATGGGCCAACGCCGATCGGCTCGACCTGACGGGTCGGGGAGAGCAGCTGCGATGCGTCGCGTGACCTGGTGGCTGATCGTCGGCTGTTGGCTCGCCTCGCCGCTGGTCCGCTCGCGCACGCTCGCCGAGCTCCTGGTCGCCGGAGCGCTGGCGCTGGCTGTCCTCAAGGTCGTCGCCGCGGCGTTCCGGGGCGCGCGTCGCTCGCCGCACGCTCGCCGTCTCTCCGGGGACGCCGAGTGATCGACCCCGCCGTGTACTGGTCGTGCTTCGGCGCGTTCGTCGTGCTCCTGGTCCTCGCTGCCACCTGGAAGCTGATCGGCGGCGTCGTCCTGCACTCGCTGTTGATCTTTGCCAGCGCCGCGCTCCTCGCGCTGGTGGTGCTAAGCCTCCAGCGCCAGACGTCGACGGCCCATCCCGCCGCCCCTGATTCTCCCCCGCCCGTTGCCATAGGGCGGGGGTCCAGCAAGTGCTGTAACCATGATCTCTCGCGCTGCTCCGTCCGGATCGCCCCGGCTCCGTCGCGCCGTCGCTCCTCTCATCACCCCCACTTGCCTGCTGTGCTGCTCGCAACGGCCGGAGGCCGTTGTGGTTAGTCCGATCTTCGCGTCGATTCTCGTCAGGGCTACGGCTCTGCAGCCGGACTTCGACGCCTTCTTCGGCGGCCTGGAAGCCGCCGTTGCGGCCGGGGGGGTCCTCGTGATCGCCCTGGTCGTCGTCCTCGCCATCCGACGCTTCGTGAGCTTCTGATGGCGATCGCAAACGAGAACAGGAAAGGGGGTGCAACACATGTTCGGATTCCTCGGTGGTCTGGTCGGCGTGATCGACTGGACCAAACTCACCGAAGGACTCCAGGCCGCTTTCGAATCGGGAGTGACCACGGTCCTCCCGATCGCGGGGATCATCCTCGCGGCGTTCATCACGTTCAAGGCGATCCGCAGGTTCGTCAAGACGTGACCTGGCTCCGCCTGGCTCTGCTAGGCGCTGCGGTGGCAGTCGCGACCTTGCTCGCGGCAGCCGTAGCGCCTAGCAGGGCGGCGGCGGAGTGGCGCCCGATCAGTCCGAGCGCCTACGGGTGGTACGACGAGGCCGGGAAATACACCGGCCGTTGGATGACCGAGAGCGCGTTCGGGCGGATGGCGGAGCGCCTGGCGAAGGGCGCGCAGTCCCTTGGGACCGGGAGCGGCACCGGCTACACGTCGCAGGCGAGTAACGGCGTCGCGATCGCCGAGAAACTGAAGACGATCGCGACCGGCGCGGGCATCGCGGGCACGGTTCGATCGTTGAAAGGCGACACGCTGGGCTTCATGTCGAGGCTTAAATCGTACGGGCTGCTGAAAGGTCTCGGGACGGTTGCGCTGGCAGGGACGGCGTTCGAAGTGGGCTGGCAGGTGGGCAGCAAGATCGCGGGGCTCCTGGGCATCACCAGCGGCAGCGAATCGAATCCGTCGCCGGTGGAAGCATTCGAACTTACGGCGGTGTCGGTGACCTACAAGGATGTGGGTGACAACCTCTGCGCGGCCACTACGAGCACGGGGCCGTGCAAAGTCGGTAGCCAGCTGCCGGCGACTGAACCGCTGGCCGTGGTGAACTGGCAGCCTAAAGTCGGCTCGCTCCGGCAGGACTTCGAAGAAGGAAGGGCGGGAGCGTCGGAAGGGAAATGCACGCCGGAGTACGGTTTGTCGGCAGCGCCGGCGGGGGGCCAGTTGCTGGGCCTGGGCTCGTCGGACAACTTCTGCGGCGGGAAAATCTACGCGATTCCGGTGTACGTCATGACGGTGCCGGTCGAGATCGCGCATCTGCCGGGTGAGGAATTCACGCCGGACTTCACCAAAGAAAGCGCGGCGCAGACGCCCCAGGATGCGGCGCCGGCGACGGATACGGCGGAAGAATGTCTCATGGGTCTCCTGGGCTGCAATTTGCTGCCGGGGTGGTGGTGGAACCATGACGTCGAGGCGCAGGCGGACACGGAAGTCGACTCGTCGGTGGAAGAAGGCCTGGACCCGGCCGACCCGTTGCAGGTGCGTGTACCCAAACCGGGTGCCCACGAGTCCTACCAGGCCTACGGCGTACGGCTCGAAAAACTCGAACTCGACCCTGAACCGGTTGTTTTGGGGGAATCGGCGATCGACCCCGCGCGGGGGCCGGAAGAGGTGGTCTCGACTTCCCCGAAAGCGAACACTCAGGTCGAGCCGGAATCGACCGTGCGCGTCCGTTACAACCCGGCGTCGGCGCCGGAGCCAGGTTCGGGCTTCGGCACCTCGGGTCCGGGCTGTGAAGCGACCGTGGGGAGCGTCAACCTCGGGCCGCTGAATCAGCCGGTCAGCGATCATTTCCCCTTCGGGGTCGTGGCCTTCTTCGTCGGCTGGATTGGGGAGTGGACGGGCGAATATCCGCCGCCCCAGTTCGATTTGACGATGGTTCCGGAAGGGACCTTCGGTAGCGATGGCCTGGTCATCCACGTCGATCTGAGCAAAGTCGAAGCGCTGGTCGAACCGGCGCGGATCGCCTTCATCTTCCTCAGCTTTGTCGGGCTGCTGTGGTTCCTCGGAACGGCGGCGATGAAATTGCAGGGTGACTCTTCGTGATCACGCTGTTGGAACAGATCGTCTGCACGCTGGAGAAGCTGGCAGCGCTGATCGTCAACGGGGTCGTGGGGATGGTCAATGGGATGATCGTCGGGGTGGGGGCCCTGCTGAGCGTGGTGCTGCTGCTCTTGCCGGAAATGCCCGAACCGCCCGCTTCGCCGACGAGCGGCGTGCTTCAGTGGATCAACTACGTGGTGCCGTTGGCGCCGCTGGCCGCCGTGGTGGCGACGCTGGGGGGCCTCTTCGCCGGTTATCTGCTGGTGCGCACGGCGCTCAACTGGCTGAGGGCACTCTGATGCGGTGGCTGGTGGCGATCGTCTTGGCGGCGGCGGCCGGCTCGGTCGCCTACAGCCTCGGCGCCGGCCCCGAGGTCGCCTACATCATCCGCTCGATCGTGCGTCACCTGGCAGGCGGGTACTGATGGCCTCGAGGCGAGAAAAAGTCGTTCAGGATCTTGAACGGGTTTTTTTGCTGGGGGTGTGGGGATGATCTCGCTCGTCTCGGGTCCGCCCGGGAACGGCAAGTCCTTCTACGCGATCCGCAAGGTGACGCAGGCGCTAGACGAGGGAAAGCCGGTCGCCGGCAACGTCGAGCTGCGCCAGGGCTGGCCGCAGAAGCTCGCCCGTCACAACTGGGTGTTCTGGCTGCGGCGGCTGGCGAGGCGCAAGTTCCTTCGCGAGGCCGGCAACCGCTACCACTACACCGAAGACCTGGGCGAGCTGTTCCGGATCCGGCTCAGGGGTGAGGGCGAGGGGCGGGGCCTCATGGTCCTCGACGAGGCTCACAACTGGATGAACGCGCGCAGCTGGTCGGCCAGGGACCGCGAGGAAATCGTCCGCTTCTTCACCCAGCACCGCAAGCTGGGCTGGGACGTGATCCTAATCGCCCAGCACCCGGAGATGATCGACAAGCAGGTCCGCAATCTCTGCGAGTACAACATCTACCTGCGGAACCTGAAGAAGGCGCGTTGGGGTGGTCTGCCGATCTTCCCCGTCAACCTCTTCCTGGCTGTCTGGTGCTGGCACTCGGCGCAGCGGGTGGTGGTGAAGCGGGAGGTCTTCCCGCTCTCGTGGCGCAAGGATCTCTATGACACCGATGCGACTTCGCACGGGCTGGTCGGTGACGAAGCCGAGGGCGGCACCCTCTGGCTCCCGTCGCCGCCAGCCGACCGCATGCAGCTGGCCCCGAGGACGGACGGACGGACGCGCCCTGGCGCGGCCGGCCGGCCGCCCGCTGGCGCCCCAGACGCGCCGTCTGCCGGCGCCGGAAGCCCAGACGGGGCCGAACACGCAGGGGAGGCGGGGGAGCCGGAGACGTGGGCTGCGGCGGCTCCGTTGGACCCGCCGCCGGCCGCGGGCTCCTCTAACAGCCATCCTGGTCTCATATATGAGACAGACAAGAGGGTGCATTGAGCGTTGAAGCCGGCATCGATACGTGGTCGGTGTGCTGGTACCTGCGCGATGAATCCACCGCGGTGAAGGCGATGGAATCGCTGGCGACGGTGCCGGCGCCGCGCTCGAAGCTGATCGAGGAAAGCGTGCTCGGCCATCGGGTCGGCTGGTTCCCCGGCTCGCGGCTTCTCTTCGCCGAGGGACACCCGAGTTCGCAGGGGTTGTGCAAGGCTGATGCCTTGCCGGGGGTGCTGGAGGCGCTGAGCGAATCATTGGCCGATCTTGGTGTCCTGCCCCCGGCTTACAAGCTGATCCCGCACGCGGGACCGCAAGGGTTCAATCGAGCTTTGGGCGGCTCAGGCTTCGGCGGGATCCGCCGCATGGACGCGACCGTCGATCTCAAGTTCGACCAGCCGGCTGATGGGCTTGCGGCCCTGGCCGGCGTCGCGGCGTTGCCGCTTCCGAGGATCAAAACTGAGGTCGAGCGCGAGGTCGGCGGCTCGCGGATCGAGACCGTCACGTTGCACGGTTCTGGGGGCCGGTCGATCCTGGGGCGCTGGTACGACAAGGGCATCGAGTCTGGCAGTGCCGGTCGAGGGCTCCACATCCGTCCTGAGGATCAGCGCCGCTTCGCTAAAGATGCGCGGCCGCCGGTCGATGTCGTTGCGCAAGGATCTTTCGTGCGCGATGCTTTCGTCAGACGATTCGAGCCGCTCTGGCGGGCGGCAAAGGGGGTCAAGGTGGCAGGACCGATTGAGTTGGCGCAGCGGCTCGGAGAGCTGCAGGACGAGGGCCGGATTACGGCGGCCGAAGCGAAGGCGATTGCGGGCCACTTGCTGTTGCAGACGGCCGGAGCTCAGCGACAGTCGCGAGCGCAGTGCTACAAGGATCGAGCAGCTGCTCGTCGGCATGGCCTGGTCTTGGCGGACGGGGTCCTGGACCATGTTGAGGTCGACCTAGGCGAGATCCTCGAGCAGGTCATGGATGCCGAGGCGTGGGGGGCGCAGGGATGACTGAGCCGGGGGCGGATATTGAGACTCAGGTGGTGCCGTGCGCGCAGTGCGGGGCGGTGGCTGTGTTTCGCGTGCGGTCTGGGTCGGAGCCGGGCCGTTTCGTGTGTCCGCGGTGTGTGCCTTCGCCGGATGAGGTCGAAGCGGCGGGATTCGTGGTTGATGGCCAGCGAGAGGACCGCGACGGAGAGGTTCCGGGGGTGGTCGTCGCGTTGGCGTTCGTGGTTGCGGGGCTGCTTGCGGCTGGACATCTTGGCGTCTTCGGTTGAGTGGCTGTCGAGGTCGTAGCGGTCCGTTGGCACTGCTTCGTTTGCGAGACGACGGCGATCACAGCACCCGAGGAGCTGCCGGCGAAATGGTTCGAGCTGCAGGCGCCGGTTTGGCGGTCGGCTGATCGGCCGCGGCACTACTGCCCTGAACATGCAACTGAGGGGTTGCGTCTCGATCGTGCGCGTCGGGCGCGCTATGCCGGCAGGACCCACGTTGTGTCGGCCGAGGAGTACGAGGCGGTCAAGCTAGCGGTGCGTCGCGCGGTGGTGCTGCTGGACCGTTTGAAGTTCAGCGGCGAGCGAGCCGCTGGCCGGGAAGTGTGATAGCGACCATGGCCAACGGCTCGCTCGCCGCTGGGGTGATTCTCCGCTTTGGCACGGCCTGAAAAGCGGTCGGTCGGGGGCGGGAAACCGAATTTTAGGTATCAAGGCTACATAAAAACTAGGTCTAAATTTTCTGCCAACGCACGATAATGGTGGTTATGTGAACTCGGTGAGATTTGAGGGCGGCGAGGAAGCGGCGGGCCGATGAGCGAGGCCCGCGCGCTTCCCTCCCTGGCCCTCAGCTGGCGGCGTTGATCGCCGATTCGAGTTCGCCGGAAGAGCTGACGTTGCCGAGGAGTTCGAGCCCGTTGGTGCTCGGGCCCTTGACCGCGTAGGACGGCGTTCCGGTGAAGCCGAGCCGCTGCGCTTCTGCGGTCGTCTTCGTGACTTCGCCCGTGATCTTCGTTCCTGCGCGTTCCTTGTTCCATTTGGGGATGTCCGTGACGCCCGCCGCTTCTGCCACGGCGGTGAGGAACTCGTCGTCCGCGTAACCGGCGTTCTCTTTGCCCTGGTTGCGGTAGAAGATGTCCAGGAAGTTCCAGCCACGTTTCTGAGCGCCGGCCGCCAGGGCTGCGGCGCCCGCGGGTACCGACTGCGGCCCGATGATCGTGAAGTTGCGGAAGACGATCTTTGCCTGTCCCTGCTCGACCTGGCCTTCGACCACCGGCGGCAGGATTTCTTCGGAATGGGCTTTGCAGACCGGGCACTGGAGGTCGCCGAACTCGATCAATTCGACCGGCGCTTCCGGGTCGCCGAGGACCAGGTCCTGCTGGGGAATGCCGCTCAGTTGCTGTTCCACGAGCGCGACGTCCTCGAGTTTGGTGTCGCCGCCGCCGTCGCTGCTCGACCCCTGGATGACGATCAGCACCACGACAACTGCCACCACCAGGAACACAGCGCCGGCGCCGAACTGAAGCAGGCGCGTGCGGCGGTCTTTCGACTCGACCTTGGTTTCTTCGGCCAGCCGTTCTTCCCGGCGCTTCTCCCTGTCCTTCTTGCTGCTCATCTCTCCTCCTGTCGGTTTCCGTCTCGATCGCGTCGCGGGCGTCCCCGTCGCACCGCACGACTCTATGCAGCTGCAGCTTCCGGCGTCAGCCCTCGGCCAGGGGGGCGCTGGTGGTGCTGGGGCCGCTCGGGGCGCCGGAGGCGCCGGTGGTGCCCGCGTAGCCGATCAGGCGGGTGGCGTTGAGCAGGAAGAGGATCGTCATCAGGACGGCGCTGGCCACGCACCACTGGCAGATCGCTTCGATCTTGAAGATCTCCAGGTAGGTCAGGTAGACGCTGAAGCCGAAGCCGCCGAGCGAGAAGGCGAAACCGCCGAAACGCGCCAGGTCGTTGGCGAAGAAGGCGGTGAGGAGAATCGAGATGTAGCCGATGATCCCGAAGACCGCGACGTTGACCCCGGCGATGTGCGAGTAGGAGCTGTTGGCGACCGTCTCGCAGCCCCCGCCGCCGGCCAGGCAGGTCGGCGCCCCGCCGCCGGAATCGGCGATGGTGATGTAGGTCGCGACGCCGATCCCGACGGTCGCCACAAAGGCGATTATCCGCCGCAACGTGGCTTCGGTCGGAAAATTCATAGTGATCACGATAAAGCCTTCGCGTGGTCCGCGTCTGAAGGTGTCCTAAAGGTCGGCCACGGCCAGATCTGCGCAGAACGCTGCGATCTCCCGCGAGAGCTTGCCACCCTGCCAGGCCAGCGGCGACTCCCCCGGCGCCTCGCTGACGAGACGGGAGTCCGGCAACTCCTCGGCGTAGGTCAGCGCGGCCTCGTAGGGGTGGCCGGGGTCCGCTGCGTCATGGCTGGCCACGACCAGCGTCGGAACCTCCAGGCCTCGAAGCGCCTCCAAGGACTCGAAGGGCCGCGAGCGCGGCACCTCTCGTAGCGCCGCGACCAGCGCCTGTGGGTGCCGGTGCAGCAGCATGCGAGCCCGGGTGAAGTGAAGGACCGATTCCCGCCACGCCGGGTCGATGCCCTGCTTGCGGCCGATGTACTCGACGAAACCGTCGATGCCGCCGCTGGCGAGCGCGTCCGCGAGGCCGTCCCAGTAGCGCAAGGATGAGGGCTCTACCCCGCCGAGGAAGACGGGACCGATCACGACCAGCCCGGCAAGCCGCTGTGGATGCCTGAGCGCATAGGAGACCGCCGTGTGCGCTCCCATCGAGTGCCCGGCAAGGACGAACCGGCCCTCCCCCACCTCCGCGGCGACGACCCGCTCGAGGTCGTCAGCCAGCTGCGGGTATCCATAACTCTCGCCCTCCGGAGGTGGGTCCGACTGGCCGTGACCGCGGGCGTCGTAGCTGATGACGGTGTGGCCGGAGCGCTCCAGCGCCCGCGAGCCATGGACGACGTAGCGCCTGGTCGCCGTCACCCCGTGGCAGAGGACGATCGGCGGCCCCTCCCCGGCGCTCTCGCCGTGGATCGCCGGCGCCGGGCCGACGACGAACTCCGACGCCGCCCTCGCCGCCATCAACCGATCGCGGCGAGGGCGCTCTCGAGGTCGTCGACGGACTCGTAGGTGAGGCCGGTCAGCGTCACCTTGCGGTGGCGGACCACACCCTGCTCGTCGACGATGAAGATCGCCCGCCGCACGATCGGGCCGGCCAAGACCCCGTAGGCCCGCGCCACCCGCTTGTCCTCGTCAGCCAGGAGGGGAACGTTGAGGCGCTTCTCCTCGGCGAAGCGCTCGTGCGAGTCGACCGATTGCGGCGAGATGCCGAGGACCTCGGCCCGGAGGCCATCGAGCTTCTCGCTCTGGTCGCGATAGGAGCAGAACTGCTTGGTGCAGACAGCCGTGAAGTCGCCGGGGTAGAAGGCCAGGATCACCCTGCGGCCGCGGTGGTCGGAGAGCCTGTAGGACTTGCCGCCCGTGCCCGGCAGCTCGAAGTCCGGAGCCGGATCGCCTACGTTCAGCTTCGCCACCGGCTGAGCTTAGCCGCTGGCCGGCGCTAGCCCTTCTCGATCGTGATCTTCTCGATCAGGACGGTCTGTTTGGGTTTTTCCGCCGCGGTCCCCAGCTTGCCGATGCGGGCGACGACGTCGTAGCCGCTGCTGACCTTGCCGACCAGGGCGTATTCGGGCGGCAGGCCGGCGTCGGCGGCGGTGACCACGTAGAACTGGCTGCCGGAGCGACCGGGCGGCTCCGCCGAGCTCTTCGCCATCGCCACCGTGCCTTTCGTGTAGGCGAGGTTGGAGGGCGGCTTCTCGTCGACGCTGTAGCCGGGGCCGCCGGTGCCGGTTCCCAGCGGGTCGCCGCCCTGGATCACGAAACCTGGCGCGATCCGGTGGAAGGTGAGGTCGTCGTAGAAGCCCTCTTCGACCAGGTAGGCGAACGAGTTGGCCGTCTTCGGTGCCCGCTCGGTGTCGAGGGCGATCTCGAAGGTCCCGCAGCTGGTCCGGACCACCGCGGTCAGCTCTTCGCCGGGCTCGACCGTCTGCTTCGGCGCCTTCAGCTGCACCTGCTTCGGTTCAGGCGCTTCGACCTGCTTGCAGCCGCCGGCGCCGCCGGCTGCGACCGTGGTCGCGTCGTCGTCGCTGCCACCGCGAGAGATCAGGATCGCTCCCACCACGCCCACGGCGATCACCGCGAACACGGCGAGGATGATCCAGCGTCGGTCGGTCTGCGCCCCCATCGGCGCGAAAGCCTAATGCACGAGCTGACGACGCCGGCGTGGCAGGCTGGACGCTGGCTTACGATCGGCGGTCGATGTCCCTCCCGCCCCTGACCCCGCTCGCGGCCGCGGCCCTGCATGTCGGGACCCCGGAGCGGATCCTGCAGATCGAGTGCGGCGAGGGCGAGGGAGCGCTCTTCCTCGCCCGTGAGTTCCCGGTGGCGCGGGTGCGGGGCGTCGACTGCTCCGAGCGGGCGATCCGGGCGGCGACGACACGCGTCGGCCTCGATCCGGAGGGCCGGATCGCCTTCAAGGTCGGGAAGCCGCGAGCGCTGCCGTTTCCGGACGACCTCTTCGACCTGGTCGCCCTGCTCGACGCGAGGCCCTCGGCGGCGGAGACCGCCCGCGTGCTTCGGCCCGGCGGGTTCCTGGTCCTCGCCCATTCCCAGCGCTCCAGCGCCCCGCAGGGACTTGCCGGTCGGCTGCTGCGATGGCGGCTCTCGCGCCGCCGGATCGACCCTGTCTGGGAGGCCGAGGCGGGCGACGGCAGCTTCTCGGTCGGGCGGCTCCGCAAGGCCGGGCCCTCGGGTTCCTCCGAATAGGGTGACCTGGCATGGACATCGAGGGGATGCCACTAGTGCTGCTCGTCAATCCGTCCTCGGCCGGAGGCAGGGCGCTGAAGGCGCTGCCGCGGGTCGAGCAGGCGCTCGACGCCAGACGCGCCGACTTCCGCGTCCAGCGCACGCGGGGCCTCGAGCACGGCGTCGAGCAGGCCCTGCGAGCGATCGAAGCCGGGGAGGTGCCGGTCGTGATGAGCGGGGACGGGCTCCTCGGCGCAATCGGCGGGGCGATGGCGGGAGCGGAGACCCCGCTCGGGCTCGTCCCCTGCGGCCGCGGCAACGACCTCGCCCGGGTCCTGGGCATCCCCGACGAGCCGGAGGCCGCCGTGGCGGCGATCCTCGGCGGCCACAGCCGCCGCATCGACGTCGGCGAGGTCAACGGCAAGCGCTTCCTCGGCATCGTCAGCGTCGGCTTCGACTCCGAAGCGAGCAGGATCGCGAACGAAACCCACTTCCTCCGCGGCAGCCTGGTCTACGCCTACGCGGCGATCCGCACCCTGTTGCGCTGGAAACCGGCGCGCTTCACGATCCGGGTCGACGAAGAGCGGGTGAGGTTGACCGGCTACTCGGTCTCCGTCGCCAACAGCAGGGCCTACGGCGGCGGCATGTTCATCGCCCCGAACGCCGAGCTCGACGACGGCGAATTCGACATCGTCAGCGTCGGCGAGGTCAGCAAGCTGCGGTTCGTGGGTAACCTGCCGAAGGTGTTCAAGGGCACCCACGTCGAGAAGGACGAGGTGCGTGTCTTTCGCGCCCCGCGCCTGGAATTGACCGCCAGCCGCCCCTTCCCCGTCTACGCCGACGGCGAGCACCTGACCGACCTGCCCGCGTCGCTGCGGGTGCTGCCGCAAGCCCTCAGCGTGCTGGTCCCGGCGCAGGCCGCCGCTTGAGCTCCGGGGTGGCAAGCGGACCGCAGCGAGGCGGGACGCTGTTCGGCGCCAAGGCCGCCCTGGCGCGGGCGATCGGCGTCGCCAGCAGGGCGAGCGGGCGCGGCGGCGGGACGACGCTGCCGGGTCGGGTGCTGCTGCGCCTCGAGCCCGACGCGATTGCCCGGATGGGAGCCGGCCTCGACCGCGGCACGACGATCGTCAGCGCCACGAACGGCAAGACCACCACGGCGGGGATGATCGCCGCCGTGCTCGCCGCCGACGGCCGCCGGCCGGTCCACAACCGGGCCGGGTCGAACATGACCTGGGGCGTCGCCACGGCGCTGCTCGAGCAGCGCGGGCGCGAGGGCCTCTTCGAGGTCGACGAGGCCTGGCTGCCGCGGGTGACGGAGCAGCTGCGACCCTCGCTGATCGTCCTCGGCAACCTCTTCCGCGACCAGCTCGACCGCTACGGCGAGATGGAGGCCCTGGCCGACGAGTGGGCGAAGACCGTCGAGTCCCGCAGCGGCGGCACCGCCTTCGCCCTGAATGCCGACGACCCTCTGATCGCCGACCTCGGCCGCGACTCCGAGGGCCGCCCCCGGGACGGTGTCGTGTACTTCGGGATCGAGGACGCCTCACAGGCGTTGCCGGAGCTGCAGCACGCCTTCGACGCCAAGCACTGCCGCCGCTGCGGCCATCCCTACACCTACGAGCGGGCCTTCGTCGGCCACCTGGGCCACTACTCGTGCCCCAACTGCGGGGCCAAACGGCCGCGGCCCGACGTCGCCGCGACGAGGATCGAGCTGCGCGGCATGGACGGCTCGCGGGCGACGATCCGCACGCCGGCCGGAGAGATCGAGCTGGAGCTGCCGCTGCCGGGCCTCTACAACGTCTACAACGCGCTGGCGGCGGTGGCCGCGGGACTCCGCCTCGGGGTCGCCCCGGACCGGATCGCCGCCGCGCTCGGCCAGATGCGAGCGGCCTTCGGGCGGGTGGAGACGATCGAGGTGAGCGGCGTCCCGGTCTCGATCCTGCTGATCAAGAACCCGGCCGGGGCCAACGAGGTGCTGCGGACGCTGCGCCTGGAGGCGGGCGGCGGCAAGATCGACCTCTGGATCGCCCTCAACGACAGGATCGCCGACGGCCGCGACGTCTCCTGGGTCTGGGACGCCGACTTCGAGCTGCTGAGCAGCGCTGTGCGGCGGGTCTTCTGCGCCGGCACGCGGGCGCCCGAGATGGCCCTGCGTCTCAAGTACGCCGGCTGGCCGACCGACGCGATCGAGGTCGTGCCGGACGTCGAGGCCTCGCTCGATCGCGCGGTCGCGGCCGCCCCCGGCCGGCTCTTCGCACTCCCCACCTACACGGCCCTGCTGGAGCTGAGGAAGCTGCTCGCCGGCCGCGGCCTGGCGAAGGAGTTCTGGGAATGAGCGTCGCCGCGATCTGGCACGACGTCGAGTGCGGCTCCTACGCGGCCGACCTCGCCCTCTGGGAGGAGCTCGCCGAGGCGGCCGGCGGCCCCGTGCTCGAGCTCGGCTGCGGCACGGGACGAGTCGCCCTGCACCTGGCCAGGCGCGGGCACGCAGTCGTCGGCCTGGATGTCGACCCCGAGCTGGTCGCGGCGCTGGCCGAGCGGGCGCAGGGGCTGCCGGTCGGGGCGATCGCCGCCGACGCGCGCGACTTCTCGCTGGCGACCGATGTGGCGCTTGCGCTCGCCCCGATGCAGTTCCTGCAGCTGCTTGCCGGCTCCGCCGAGCGCATCGCCTGCCTGCGGCGGGTCGCAGCCTGTCTGGTCCCGGGTGGCCGGATGGCCGCGGCGATCGTCGAACGGATCCCGGAGGCCGACGGAGCGCCGCCGCCGTTGCCGGACGTGCGCGACGTCGACGGCTGGGTCTACTCGAGCCTGCCGGTCGAGGCAGCAATCGTCCCCGGGGAGATAGTCCTGCGGCGGCTGCGCCAGACGGTCTCGCCGACCGGAGGGCTGAGCGAGGAGCGCAACGAGATCCGCATCCACACCTTCTCGGCCGAGCAGCTCGAGGCCGAGGCGGCGGAGGCGGGGCTGACTGCGGTGGAGCGCCGCGCCATCCCCCCCACCGACATCCACGTCGGCTCGACCGTGGTGATCCTGGAGAAGGGGCCCTGATGGAGTTACGCGTGCTCAGCCTCTACCCGGAGCAGATGAACATCTACGCCGACCGCGGCAACATCGTCTTCCTCCAGCGCCGCTGCGAATGGCGCGGCATCGGCTTCACCCACTCCGGCGCCGGCCCGGGCGAGCCGGTCGACCCCGCCGCCCACGATCTCTTCTACATGGGCGGCGGTCAGGATCGCGACCAGGTCATGGTCGCCGCCGACATGGTCGCCAGCAAGCGCGAGGCGCTGGCCGCAGCGGTCGACGACGGCGCCGTCCTGCTCGCCGTCTGCGGCGGATACCAGCTGCTCGGCCACAGCTACCAGCTGGGCGAGGAGAAACTGCCCGGCCTGGGCCTTGCCGACCTGGAGACGATCCGGGAGCCCGGGCCGCGACTGATCGGCAACGTCGCGATCGAGGCCGACCTCGGAACCGGTCCGCGGCTGCTGGCCGGTTTCGAGAACCACGGCGGTCGCACCTACCTCGGCAAGGACGCCGAGCCGCTGGGCCGCGTCGTCAAGGGGTACGGCAACAACGGCCGCGACGGCTTCGAGGGGGTGCGCCGGGGGAACCTGATCGGCACCTACCTGCACGGCCCGCTGCTGCCGAAGAACGCCTGGCTGGCCGACCACCTGATCGCCCTCGCCCTCGCGCGCCGCTACGGCTCCAGGCCGGACCTCGAGCCCCTCGACGACGCCTTCGAGGACGCCGCCCACCGCAGCGCCCGCACGGCGGCCGGCATCCACTGAAGGCTTTTGGTGCCTATCGGCACCCGAATGCTTCGTCCTGGGGCGAAGTCAGCGGCCGCTGGAGCCGAAGCCGCCGTCGCCGCGGGCGGAGTCGCTCAGCTCGGCCGCCTCGACCGGCTCGGCAATCGCGACCGGCATCAGCACGAGCTGGGCGATGCGGTCGCCCGGCCCGACCCTGAACGTCTCCGCCGGGTCGGTGTTGAGCAGCAGCACCCGGACTTCGCCGCGGTAGCCGGAGTCGATCAGGCCGGGGGCGTTGACGAGGGCGATCCCGTGCTCGCGGGCCAGGCCCGAGCGAGGCAGGACGAGCCCGGCGTGCCCGGCGGGTATCTCGACCGCGATCCCGGTCCCCACGCTCCAGCGCTCACCGGGCCCGATATGCGCGGCCTCGCAGGCGTACAGGTCGAGGCCGGCGTCTCCCTCGTGCGCCCGGCCGGGCAGGACGGCAGCGTCGGTCAGCTTGGCGACACGCAGTTCCACCCGCGGCAGACTAGACGACAGCGAGATCGTCGAAGCGGTGCAGCTCGGCGGCTGGTACGCGGGCATGGACGAGGACGCCGTCCTCGCGGTCGGTTCGCTCCAGGTCCCCGGCGACTTCGTGCAGCTCGTGCAGGCGCCCGCCCTGCGAGTAGGGGATCAGCAGCTCGACCTCGGTCAGGGTCTCCTCGAAGGCGATCTCGATCCTGTCGCGGAGCGCGTCCAGCCCGGCGCCGTCGAGGGCCGAGACGAGCACGGCGTCGGGGTGACCGAGGGAGGCCTCCCGGCGCCGGTCCTCGTCGAGGAGGTCGGCCTTGTTGAGGACGAGCAGGCGGGGCTTGCGGCCGGCGCCGATCTCCTCCAGCACGTCGTCCACCGCCTTCATGTCCACGAGCCGGCGCTGTTCGGACTCGGAGGCGTCGACTACGTGGAGGATCAGGTCGGCGAGCACGGTCTCCTCCAGCGTCGCCTTGAACGCCTCGACCAGCTGGTGGGGCAGCTTCTCGATGAAGCCGACCGTGTCGGTCACAAGATAGTCCCGGCCGGAGAGCTCGAGGCTGCGGGTGGTCGGGTCGAGGGTGTGGAAGAGCCTGTTCCCCACTCCGACCTCGGCTCCCGTCAGGGCGTTGAGCAAGGTCGACTTGCCGGCATTGGTGTAGCCGGCGAGGGCGACCCGCGGCAGCGAAGAGCCCTCGCGGCGGGCCCGCATCACGCCACGGTTTCGCTCCAGCCTCGTGAGGCGCCGCCGCAGGGCGGAGATGCGGTCCCTGGCCAGACGGCGGTCGGTCTCGATCTGGCTCTCTCCCGGGCCCCTGGTGCCGATGCCGCCGTCCATGCGGCCGGCGCCGAGGCGCTCGAGGTGCGTCCACAGACCCCGCATGCGCGCCATGTTGTATTCGAGCTGAGCCAGCTCGACCTGCAGCTTGCCCTCGGCCGAGTGGGCGTGGTCGGCGAAGATGTCGAGGATGACCGCGGTGCGGTCGATCACGGGCACGCCCAGGGCGGCCTCGAGGTTGCGCTCCTGCCGCGGCGCCAGTTCGTCGTCGCAGGCGACGAGGTTGGCGTCGCAGGCCGCGATCTCCTCTTTCAACTCGGCCAGCCGGCCGCGTCCGAAGTAGCGGTCCGGATCCGGTTGCGGGCGCTGCTGGGTGGCCTCACCCGCGGTTGCGACGCCGGCGGTGCGCAGCAGCTCCTTCAGCTCGGCGAGCGGGTCACCCTGCTCGCGGCCGTCGACGATCCCGATCGCGAGGGCGCGCTGCCTGGCCCGCGGGTTCGAGACTCCGGCGCCATCCTCGCCACCCGCGGCGTAGTGGGTCTGCGTCTTGCGGCCATTTCTCGAACGTTTCACTCAACCGAATTGTAGGGGTGCCCCCGGGCCGGATAGGATTGGGAACCGTGAAGGTCTTCGTGACGGGAGGAACGGGCTTCATCGGCGGCGAGGTGGTGCGCCAGCTCCGCGCGCGTGGAGACGAGGTGGTCTGCCTGGCTCGCAACCCCGAGAAGAGCAGGACCGTCGAGGAGCTGGGCTGCGAGATCGTCGGAGGCGACCTCGGCGACGAGCGGGCGATCCGCGAGGGCATGCAGGGCTGCGACGCGGTGATCCACGCCGCGGCGATCTACGAGATCGGCATCCCCGCCTCCGAGCGGGAGGCGATGCGCGAGGCCAACGTCGGCGGCACCGAAAGGGTGCTCGCAGCGGCGCTGGAGGCGAAGGTCCCGAAGGTCGTCTACGTCTCCACCGTCGGCGTCTTCGGCAACACCCACGGCAAGATCGTCGACGAGTCCTACCAGCACCCTGGCCAGGACTTCACCTCCTGCTACGAGAAGACCAAGTGGGAAGCCCACCAGGTCGCGGAGCGGCTGATCGCCGAGGGGCTGCCCTGCACGATCGTGCAGCCGGGCGGTGTCTACGGCCCCGGCGACACCTCCTCGATCGCCCAGCTGCTGGATCAGTTCCTCTCCGGGAAGATGCCGCTGATGCCGTTCCCCGAGCTGGGGATGTGCCTCTCCCACGTCGAGGACATCGCCGCCGGCATCCTGCTCGGCCTCGACAGGGGCAAGCCGGGCGAGTCCTACGTGATCAGCGGGCCGGTGACGACGGTGCGCGAGGCGATCGGCATCGTCGCCGACGTGACCGGGCGCAAGGCCCCCAAGCACGCGATCCCGACCCCGTTGCTGAAGGCGATGACCCCGATCGGGCCCCTGGTCGGGAAGGTGATGGGGCAACCGCCCAACCTGCGCGAGCTGATCTCCTCCGCCGACGGCGTCACCTTCTGGGCCAGCCACGAGAAGGCGACCCGGGAGCTGGGATACCAACCGCGCGGCCTCGAGCAGGGCCTTCGCGACATGCTCGAGGCCGAAGGCCGCGTGAGCCGATAGGGGCGGCGCTGACGGCGTCCTCGATCGCTCGCGTGCAGATTGCACGCCACGCTCCCTGCGTCCTTGTCAGCCCCATCCCTATCGGCTCACGTAGGCTCCCCGCTCATGCGCGTCATCGATGTCGAGCACCTCGGCCGTCCCCACGTGATCGGCTGCTGGGAGGTCGACGGAGCCCTGGTCGATCCGGGGCCCGAGTCCTCGCTGCCAACCCTCCTGGCCGCCCTCGGCGAGGAGAAGCCGCGGGCCCTGCTGCTGACCCACATCCACCTCGACCACGCCGCCGCGACCGGGGCGATCGTGCGCCGCTGGCCCGACCTCGAGGTCTACGTGCACGAGCGCGGCGCTCCGCACCTGGTCGACCCCTCGCGACTGCTGGCCAGCGCCGAGCGCCTTTACGGCGACCAGATGGAGTACCTGTGGGGCGAGATCGTGCCGGTGCCGGAGGCCAACGTGCATCCGCTCGCCGGCGGCGAGACCGTGCTCGGCATGCGCGTCGCCTACACCCCCGGCCACGCCTCCCACCACGTCTGCTATCTGCATGAGGACAGCGGCACCGCCTTCTGCGGGGACACGGCCGCGGTTCGCATCCCGCCGGCCAACCTGGTCGTCCCCCCGACGCCGCCGCCCGACATCGACGTCGAGTTGTGGGAAGCCTCGCTCGACATCCTCGAAGGCTGGGAACCGCAGCGCCTCGCCCTCACCCACTTCGGCGCGGTCGATAATCCGGCCGAGCACCTCGCCACCGTCCGCGCCCGTCTGCGCGAAGAGGCCAAACTCGCTCGCGAGCTGCCCGAAGACGCCTACGAGCGCGACCTGCAACGGCGGATCGAGGCCGCCGTCGGCCCCGAGGTCGCCGCCGAGCTCTTCCAGGCGGTCCCGACCGCCTACCAGTGGGGCGGCCTCCACCGCTACTGGACCAAGAGGGCGGAGCGCGAAGCGGCCTAAGACAGGTGCTCGCGCATCCGCTCGACCGCCTCTTCGATGCGGTCGTCGGGCGTGGTGAGGGAGATGCGAAAGAAGCCCTCGCCGCTGGGGCCGTACATCGAGCCCGGAGAGACCACAACCGCCGCCTCTTCCAGCACCCGCTCGGCGAAGGAGGTCGAGCTCTGCCCGCTGGGCACGGGCGCCCAGACGTAGATGGTCCCCTTCGGGGCCGCCACCTCGACGCCGATCTCGCGCAGGGCGGAAACGACGAGGTCGCGGCGGCGGGTGTAGGTCTCGTTCATCCGCTCCAGCGGGCCGCGCGGTCCCTGCAGGGCGGTGACGCCGGCCATTTGCACCGCCTCGAACAGACCCGAGTCGACGTTGGTCTTGAGGCGCCAGTAGGTCTGGACCGCGTCCGCGTTGCCAAGGATCGCGGCGCAGCGCCAGCCGGTCATGTTGAAGCCCTTGGAGAGCGAGAAGACCTCGACCCCGACCTCCTTGGCGCCAGGCGTGGCGAGGAAGCTCGGCGCCACATAGCCGTCGTAGGTCGTCTCCGAGTAGGCGTTGTCGTGGACGACGAGGATCTCGTGCTCGCGGGCGAAGGAGACGACCATCTCGAAGAACCCCTCGGGGACGACGGCGCCGGTCGGGTTGTTCGGGTAGTTGATGAACATCAGCCGCGCCTTGGCGGCGACGTCGGCGGGAACCGCGCTGAGGTCGGGCGCGAAGCCGAGGTCGGGGACCAGCGGCAGCAGCTCCGGCGTCGCGCCGGCGAGGATCGGGCCGCCGGTGTAGACGGGGTAGCCCGGGTCGGAAGCGAGGGCGACGCCGCCCTGATCGAGGAAGGCGAAGCAGAGGTTGTAGATGCACTCCTTGGCGCCGATCGCCGGGATCACCTCGTTCTCGGGGTCGATCTCGACTCCGAAGCGCTGGTCGTAGAACTTGGCGAAGGCCTCGCGGAACTCGGCCCGGCCGCGGTTGCTCGGGTACTGGTGGTTGGCCGGGTCGGCGACCGCCTCCTGCATCGCCTTGACGATGTAGGGGTAGGTCGGTTCGTCCGGATCGCCGATCCCGAGGCTGATCACGTCGATGCCGGCGGCGCGCTTCTCGGCGATCCGTCGCTCCAGTTCCTGGAACATGTAGGGAGGCATCGCCTCCAGGCGCTTGGACGGGTCTGCGATCCCCATGGGCGCCGAAATCTATTGGTCCAGCTCGGCCAGCGCCTGCAGCAGCTCGGGCGACAGCTCACCCGCATAGACGGGCTCCGCCCAGCCGGTCAGCCGCACCGCCAGGTCCTCGCCGATCTCGACCTCCAGCTCGCCGCCTTCGAGCTCGACGACGATCGGGCTGGAGGCGCCGCCCAGGAACGCGGTCACCGCAGCCCCACTCGCCCCGGTCCCGGAGGAGAGCGTCTCCCCCACCCCGCGCTCGAAGATCCGTGCCTTCACCTGGCTGCCGTCGATCGCCAGGAATGAGACGTTGGTCCGGTTCGGGAACAGCTCGTGGCCTTCGATCTGCGGCCCGATCTCCCCCAGGTCGAGCTCCTCCAGCTCCTCACCGACGACGATCGCGCACTGCGGGTTGCCGATCGAGACGTGCTGGAACTCCCAATCGCGCCCGGCTGCGCTCAGCGTGCCCCTGCCGTCCTCGCCACCGGAGGGGAAGTCCTTGGACGTGGTCGACGCCCTGCCCATGTCGACCGCGCAGGTCAGCTCGCCGGTGATCGTGGGGACGATCGGGCCGGCGACGGTGCTGATCGCGAAGGTGTCCTCTTCGGTCCAGCCGTTCCGGCGCAGGTAGAGGATCGCCTCCCGCGCCCCGTTGCCCGACAGCTCGGCCTCCGAGCCGTCCGGGTTGAAGATCCGCAGGTTGGCGACGAACTCGGGGTCCTCGCTGCGCGAGAGCAGCAGGATGCCGTCGCTGCCGACCCCGAAGTGCGGATCGCAGAGCCACTCGATCCGCCTCAAGTTCAGCTCCCACGGCAGCCGATCCGCCTCGAGGATGAGGTAGTCGTTGCCGAGGGCCTGCCACTTCTCGAATCGCATCGGCGCAGCCTATTCACTCAGCCGACGGGCCGATAAGTCGCCTATTTGGCTACAAATCGGCCCATCGACCCAGGATCTCGGCGGCGACTTCAGCGTCGCCGCGAGCGCCGCGGTCGATGGTGCGGAGGTTGGGGATCTTGCGCATCCAGGTGAGCTGGCGGCGGGCGTAGTTGCGGGATCGTTTCTTCATCAGCTCGACGTCCCCTCCGAGCAGCTCGTCGAACCCGAGCGCCTTGCGAGCGGTGCGCGAGGGCCCGGCCTCCTCGGCGCGCCGAGCCTCCTCCTCCGCGCCCGCGGCGACGATCGCCTCGACCCGGGCGTCGATCCGCTCGTAGAGCAGCCTCCTGTCCATGTCGAGCCCGAAGAGCACCGTTGGATGCCGCGTCTGCGGCGACCACAGCTCCGAGTCCTCAGATTCCGGCGGCGCCTTTTCCAGCGACAGTTCAGCCAGCGCCGCCCGCAGGTACAACCCGGTCCCCCCGACGACGATCGGCCTTCGCCCTGTCGCAAGAGCCTCGTCGACCTCCGCATGCGCCAACCGCATGTAATCCCCCACCGAAAAAGGCTGGGTGACGGGCACGAAGCCCAGCAACCGATGCTCGAGCCGCTCACGCTCCTCGGTGGTGGCCGCCCCGGTCAGGACCTCCAGCCCCGCGTAGACCTGCAGCGCATCGCAGGAGATCGCCACCGGGTCCTCCCCCCGCTTCCGCAGCAGCTCAGCCAGCTCGATGGCAACCCCGGTCTTCCCGACGCCAGTGGGCCCGAATATCGCGAGAACAGCTGCGTCGGTCAAGGGAGGTCGGGTGCAGCCCCGGACGGCTTGTACTTCTCGGTTGTCCGCGTCTCGGACGGCAACCCACAAACCACCCGAGCAAGTTGAGTGAGGGGCTGCACCCGACCTCCCTATCGGACGAGTTGAGTGAGGGGTAGTGCCGACACCCCACTCAACGTCTGCGACGTCGCAGATTCGATCTCCACCGGTACGAACTGGCCGGGCTCCGCGATCCCATCGAAGTTGACCGCCTTGTTGTGCCGCGTCCGCCCCCGCAGCCTGGTCTCGTCAGTGCGGCTGGTGCCTTCCATCAGCACCTCCATGGTCCGCCCGACGAACCGCTGGGCCCGCTCGCTCGCCCGCCGCTGCACCGCCTCGACCAGCCGTTCCATCCGCTCCACCTTGACCGGGTGCGGCACCTGCCCGTCCATCTCCGCCGCCTCGGTCTCACGCCGTGGCGAGAAGACGAAGGTGAAGGCGCCGTCGTAGCCGACCTCCTCGACGACCTCGAGGGTCTGAGCGAAGTCCGCCTCGGTCTCGCCCGGAAAGCCGACGATGATGTCGGTCGTGATCGCGCAGTCGGGGACGTACTCGCGGATCAGCGCCACCCGATCCATGTAGCGCTGCCGATCGTAGGTCCGGCGCATCCGCTTGAGAATGGCGCTGGAGCCCGACTGCAGCGGCAGGTGGATCTGCTCGCACAGCGCCGGCAGCTCGGCGTGGGCGCGGATCACGTCCTCCTTCATGTCCTTCGGGT
>JBBDYP010000042.1:0-34433 GCA_040900615.1 Solirubrobacterales bacterium
TGCAATCTGATTCCTGCCCGCCATAGGCGGGCAGGAACATCGGGAGCCGCGCCCGATAGGGCGCGCGACTGAATTCGCCCGCAGGGTGACCGGATCCCCTGCGCCGGCCAGGCGCGCGACTGAATTCGCCCGCAGGGTGACCGGATCCCCTGCGCCGGCCAAGCGCGCGACTCAGTTCGCCCGATGGATGACCGGGTCCCCTGCGCCGCGCCGCCCACCGCCCCATCCGGACCGGCGCACTTGTGGGGAGCCTCAGCCCGGCGGAGCGATGCCGCCGCCGACTGACGGGGGCGGGCCCGGGTTGGGCGTCGGGGTGGGATCAGGGGTTGGTTCCGGGTCGGGGGTCGGTTCTTCGTCTTCGCCCGCTTCGTCTTCGCCCGCTTCGTCTTCTTCGCCTTCTTCGTCCTTCTTGCCGTTCTTCTTCTTGTCTTCGTCTTCTTCTTCTTCTTCGTCGGGCGAATACGCTTCCGAGGAGGAGCGGGTGTGCTCGCTCTTCAGGCCGGAGAGCTCGGGCAGGCTCGAGGGCACTTCGAATTCGGGGCATTCGCCTTCCTGGGCCGCCGACATGTAGCTCTGCCAGATCGGCCCCGCGGTCGGGCCGCCGTAACCGGTGTATTCGCGTGACTGCGGATGGCCGACCCAGACCGCAGTCGAGAACATCGGCGTGAAGCCGACGAACCAGGCGTCGGACTCTTCCTCCGAGGTCCCGGTCTTGCCCGCCTCCGAGGTGCAGCCGATCGAGGTGTAGCCGGCGCCGGTGCCGGAGGTGATCACGGTCTCGAGGATGCGGGTGACTTCGTAGGCCTGGCCCGGGGTCAGCACCCGGTCCCCGGAATCGGCGTCCGGCTCGTCGACCTTGCCATTGGGGAATTCGACTTTGCTGATCGCGGTCGGGTCGTGGTGGACGCCGCCGTTGGCGAGGGTCGCGTAGGCGTCGGCCATTTCCAGTGGGGTGACGCCGATGCTGAGACCGCCGATGCCCTCTGCCGGGACCGACTGCAGCGGCGATTCGATTCCCATTTCCTTTGCCATTTCGGTCACGTTTTCCGAGCCGACGTCGAGGTCGAGCTGCGCGAAGATGACGTTGACCGAGTGGGTGGTGGCATCCGTCAGGGACATCGTGCCGCCGCCCGGCTCGGCGTTGTTGACGGTCCAGGTGCCGCCCGCCGGCAGGGCCAGCGTCGTCGGCGAGGTGCCGTTGTAGTAGGTCGAGTCGGGATCGACCCCCTGCTTGATCGCCGTCGTCAGCACGAAGGTCTTGAACGAGGAGCCGGGCTGGCGGTGCGCCTGCCAGGCGTAGTTGAACTGTTCTTCGGAGGCGTAGCCTTCGGTCGAGGCGAGGGCGACGATGGCGCCGGTCTCGGGATCGACCGAGGCGAGCCCGGCGGCCGGCCCGCCTTCCGGGTAGCAGACGTAACAGGAGTTCTCGACCGCTTCTTCGGCCTTCAGCTGGAGGTTGGGGTCGATCGAGGTGTAGGCCTTGAGGCCGCCGTTGCGGACGGTGTTGATCCCGTACCTGTCGATCAGTTCCTGCTGGACCAGGTCGAAGAGGAACGGGTCGCTGATCACCCGGTACTTGTGGCCGGGGTTCAGCCCGAGCCCGGCGGTCCGAGCCCGGCGGTATTCGCCGGGGGTGACGTAGTCCTGTTCGACCATCGTCCCCAGCACCTCGTTGCGCCGCTTCAGCGCCGCCTTGGGATCGAGGAAGGGGTTGTATTCCGACGGGGCCTGGGGCAGGCCGGCGATCAGCGCCGCCTCGGTCAGGCTCAGCTCCTTGGCCGGCTTGCCGAAGTAGGTCTGCGCCGCCGCCTCGGCGCCGACCGCGGTCTGGCCTTCGACCGTCCCGTAGGGGGCGGTGTTCAGGTAGTTGGTGAGGATCCACTCCCTGTCGTGGCGTTCGAACAGGTCCTCGGCGAGGTGGGCTTCGATCAGCTTTCGCTCGATCGTGTTTTCGGGGTTCTGGATGTAGAGGTTGCGGACCAGTTGCTGGGTGATCGTCGAGGCCCCCTGGACCGGCTTGCCGCCGGCGAGCAGGTCCTTCCAGGCGGCACGGGCGATCCCCGCCGGATCGAGCGCACCGTGGTGGTAGAAGTTCTTGTCCTCGATCGCGACCGTGGCCTCCTTGAGCGTCTGCGGCAGGGCGCTGGAGGGAATCGGCTGACGGATGTTGTTCGAGCGGATGAAGCCGATCAGGCTGCCGTCGGCGGCGTAGATGGCCGAGGAGCGGCCCTTCTGCACCGGCTGCAGGCTGGTCAGGGGCGGCGCCGAGTTGTAGATGTTGAGCGCCCAGGCGGCGGCGATGCCGCCGCCGATCGCCAGCAGCGCGGCGAGGACGCCGATCGGGATTGCGATCTTGTGCCAGCGCGAATTGTGCGGCTTGCGTCGCCGCCTGCGGATCCGGGTCGCCATCGGCCCGCGATTGTAGAGAGCGGCGGGTGCCGGCCCGCCGGGACGCGCGCTGGCGCAACCCAGCTTGCCGAGCGGCTTTGATGGCGATCGGCGGCTCGGGGTCCGGGCGCTGTTCTAGGCTCGCGCCTGCAGCGCAGTTGGGGAGAGAGTCGGAAAGGGAGGAAGCGGTGAAACTCGTGATCGGCATCGTGCGCCCGGAGCAGGCGAACGAAGTCTTGGAGGCCCTGTACCGGGCCGAGGTGCGGGGCTTCTCGATCAGCCGGGTCCAGGGCCACGGTGGCGAGCTGGACCGGGTCGAGACCTACCGCGGGACGACCGTGAAGATGGGGCTCTCGGAGAAGGTCCGCTTCGAGGTCGCCGTCTCGGACTCCTTCGTGCAGACGACCGTCGACGCCCTCTGCGAGGGGGCCCGCACCGGCGAAGTCGGTGACGGCAAGATCTTCGTGCTGCCGCTCGAGCACGCGATCCGCATCCGCACCGGCGACACCGACCACGGCGCCGTGACGCCGGTCAGCAAGTGATGGGCGCCGGCGCAGTGACCGCGGCCGTCGCCGGGGTCGACACCGGCGACACCGCCTGGATGCTGGTGGCAACCGCCCTGGTGCTGATGATGACGCCTGCCCTCGGCCTCTTCTACGCGGGCCTGGTGCGGTCGAAGAACACGCTCAACACCTTCATGATGTGCGTCGCCGCGATCGCCGTCGCCACGGTGACCTGGGCCGCGGTCGGCTACTCCCTGGCCTTCGACGGCGACGGCAGCATCATCGGCGGCCTCGGCAACGCCTTCCTGCAGGGCGTCGACTTCGCCCCGCGCGACGGGACGACGATCCCGGAGCTGGTCTTCTGGGCCTTCCAGGCGACCTTCTGCATCATCACCGTCGCCCTCGTCTCCGGCGCCGTGGTCGAGCGGATGCGCTTCGGCCCCTTCCTCGTTTTCGCCGCGCTGTGGTCGGTCCTCGTCTATGCCGTCCTCGCGCACTGGGCCTTCGGCGGCGGCTGGCTGCAGGCCGGCGGCACCCTCGACTTCGCCGGCGGCGTCCCGGTCGAGATGGGCTCCGGCTTCTCGGCCCTGGCGGCGGCGCTGGTGGTCGGGGCGCGCAAGGACTACGGCCGCCAGGCCCTGCTCCCCCACAACGCCGTCTACGTGCTGCTCGGCGCCGGGCTGCTCTGGTTCGGCTGGTTCGGGTTCAACGGCGGCAGCGGCTTCTCGACGGGGGACGCCAGCGTGCTCGCGTTCACCAACACGCTGCTCTGCCCGGCCTGCACGCTGGTCGTCTGGTTCGCGCTCGACCTCCTGCGCGGCAGGAAGGTGACGGCGATCGGAGCCGCCACCGCGATCGTCGTCGGCTGCGTCGCGATCACGCCGGCCGGCGGCTTCATCAGCCCCGGCTGGGCGATGCTGCTCGGCGCGCTCGCGGCGCTGCCCAGCTACGGGGTCATCATGTGGCGCACCCGGACCGGCGTCGACGAGACGCTCGACGTCCTCGCCGCCCACGGAACCGCGGGCCTGTTCGGCATCCTCTTCATCGGCTTCTTCGCCGAGGTCGCCTGGAACGGGGTCTCCGACGGCCTCCTCTACGGCAACGCGGCCCAGCTCGGCGACCAGGCGCTGGCGGCCCTGGCCGCCCCGGCCTACGCCTTCGGCGCCACCTTCGTGCTGCTGAAGCTGATGGGCCTGGTCATGCCGCTGCGCTCGAGCGAGCGCGAGGAGGCCCAGGGCATGGACGTCGTCCACCACGGCGAGGAGGCCTACGTCACCGGCGAGGGCGCGATCCTCGTCATCCCCGACTCCGACGGCCCGATCGAGGTCCCGGTGGCCAACCCGGGTTGAGCGGGTGGGCGGAGACGGTCGGGTTGACGACAGATCGGCGCGGCGACCCGCAGAGGAGATGACCGAGCACATACAGGTCCTGACGACGGCCGGCTCTGAGGTTGAGGCGGCGATCCGCCGGGCCCACTCCTACGACGAGCCCGAGATCATCGCCACCGAGATCGTCGCCGGCAGCGCCGGCTACCTCGCCTGGATCGGGGAAAACGTCAGCGAGTGAAGGGTTTGGTGCCGGCCGCCCACGTCAATCCTTCACTCGACGCCTCGAGCTATGCGGGTGGGGGGACGCGGAAGCGGCGCTTGGCGGGCATGCAGCTACGCGCGCAGCCGGTAGCCCTTCGAGAACAGCCGCAGGTTGACGAAGAACAGGGCCGCGGTGGCCGCGGCCAGGGCCAGCAGCGAGAGCGCGACGCTCACTTCGGAGTACCCGACGAAGCCGTAGCGCACCAGGTTGATCATGTAGAAGACCGGGTCGAAGTGGGTCAGGGTCTGGAACGGCTGCGGCAGCAGGGTCGCCGAGTAGAAGACCCCGCCGAGGAAGATCAGCGGCTGCAGGACGAAGGTCTGGGCAAAGGCGACGTCGTCGAACTGCTCGGCGCGGACGCCGATCAGCACCCCGAGCTGGGAGAAGAAGAAGCCGACCAGGAACAGGGATGGGATCAGCACGAGGACGTGGTCGACGGGCAGGTCGACCAGGAGCGAGGCGGCGATGAAGGTCAGCAGAGCGACGATCAGCCCGCGCATGAAGCCGCCCAGCGAGAAGGCGAGCAGCAGCTCCAGCGGCGAGGCGGGCGAGGAGAGCTGGTCCTGGATCGCGCCCTGGAACTTCTGCTGGAGGATCGAGGAGGAGTTGTTGGCGAAGGCGTTGATCGACCAGGCCATCATGATCAGGCCGGGGATGACGAAGACGACGTAGTCGATCCCGTGCAGCTTGTCGATCCGCGAGCCCAGGGCGGCGCCGAAGACCGAGATGTAGAGGAAGGTTTCGAGCAGCGGCGCGCCAAGCGTCTGTTTCTTGATCTTCATGAAGCGGTTGACCTCGCGGCGCCAGAGGGTCGCGAAGCGGATCTGGGCGGTGCTCAAGGGACCACCTCGGCGTGGGAGCGGGAGAGCTCCTTGCGGCCGACCAGCGCCAGGTAGGCGTCCTCGAGGCTGGAGACGCCGAAGCGCTCGGCCACGTCGGTGCTGGTCCCCTCGGCGACGATCTGGCCCTCGGCGATGAAGGCGATCTTGTCGCAGAGCTGCTCCGCCTCCTCCAGATAGTGGGTGGTGAGGAGGATCGTCGTCCCCTCCTGGTTGATTTTCTGGACGTAGTGCCAGAGCTCGAGGCGCAGCTCGACGTCGACGCCGGCGGTCGGCTCGTCGAGGATCAGCAGGCGCGGCCGGTGCATCATCGCCCGGGCCAGGATCAGCCGCCGTTTCATCCCGCCCGAGAGCGTGCGGGTGCGTTCGTCGCGCTTCTCGGTCAGCGAGAAGGTCTCCAGCAGCTCGTCGGTCCGCTCGCGGCGCTCGCGCTTGGGCATCCCGAAGTAGCCGGCGTGGTAGTCGAGCGTCTCCGCCACCGTCAGGAACCAGTCGAGGTTCGGCTCCTGCGGCGCCAGCCCCACCGCCTGGCGCGCCTCCGCGTAGTCGCCGATCGCATCGTGGCCGAAGACCTGGATCGTCCCGCCGGTCGGCTGGGCGAGGCCGGTGGTGCAGTGGATCAGCGTCGACTTGCCGGCCCCGTTGGGCCCCAGCAGCCCGAACAGCTCGCCCGGCTCGATGTCGAGCGAGACCCCGCGCAGCGCCTCGACACCGGTCGGGTAGCGCTTGGTCAGGTCGACGATGTGCAGTGCGCTGTCGCTCACGAGAGCGCTAACCGTAATGAAGCGGTCACCTCGGCCTGCCGCGCCGGGTCTAGGAAACTGGGACGACGCGAATGACGCTGAAACCGCGCTTGGCGGGCGTCTTGTCCGGCACCCCGGCGAGAACGGCGCGGACTTCGAAGCGGTAGCGGCCAGGGCGCAGCCGGTAGGTCCTGGGCGATTTGCAGCCTTTGAATTTGGGCGCCTTCGAGGCTTTGGCCTTCTTCTTCGCCAGCCGCACCAGGCGGCATTGGAAGGTGGCGCCGGCGTCCGGCGAGCTGAAGCGGAACTTGACCTTGGCCCGTTTGCCAGCGGTGATGACCTGGCCCTTCGGCCCCTTCTTGATCTTCGTGCGGGGCTCCTTGGGCGCCAGCTGCGTGATCGGGACGACCGGATCGACACCGCTGATGCGACCGATCTTTTTCGCTTTCTCCAGGGTGACCCACAGAGTGTTGCCAGGGCCCGCCGCTATCTGCCGTGGGACCGATTCGGCCGCAAAGCCCGAGAGCGGCGTCGCCTGGTTGTCGGTGCTGAGCCGGGTCACGCTGGCGGTGGTGGATTGAGCAATCCAGAAGGCGCCGTCGGGGCCAAGGGCGACTCCGAACGGGTCGGTGAGCGGCGACGGCGTCAGCAGAGGCGGACCGGGCGGCGTCAGCAGACCGAATTCCGTCGGCGACCCTCCCTGCTGCGAGAACCCGATCTGCCCGCTCGGGCTGCCGGCCACGCCCTGCGAGCCGCCGGGGATTTTGTAGTCGATAGTCACCGGCGGGTCCGCCGTCGTCGCAGTGACGATGCGGGTGCCTGCTCCAAAGTCGGCGATGACCAGCAGCGAGCCGGCGACGTCGATGTCGCGCGGCGAGAGCCCGAGGAGGGCGAAGGGTTTCGCTTCACCCGGGTTGCCCGGCGGCACTCGAACCAGGTTTTCGGTCGCCGCCACCCAGAGGTTCCCGTCCGGGCCGAGGACGATCGAGTGATTCCCGGTGATCGCGAGGATCGGAGTTTGGACCTTCGTACCCTCGGGATTGGCCGCGTCGAAGTTCGTGACTCCGTTGTTGCGCGTCACCCAGAGCCTGCCTTCGGGACCGACCGCGATCCCGGACGCTCCTTCGACTTCGAGGTTGTATTCGGTGACTGCGCCGGCAGGGGTTATCCGCGCGATGTCGTTTTCCGGGCCACTCAGGGTCATCCACATGTTGCCGTCGGGTCCCTGGACCAGCTTGTTGTTTGAGTCGAAGTTGCCGGTGATCGGGAATTCGCCGCTGACGGCCGGTGCCGCGACGGCGGGCGCGGCGCAGAGGGCGAGCGCGAGCAGCCCGAGCAGAATCGCCCTGATCCCCATTCGCTGAACCATCGGCGGCAGTCTAGACGGACCGATGCCGGTCGTCCGCGGCCGACGGATGCTTAGCCATCCCCGGCGGCCGCCGTAAGGCGGTCGTTCAGCTTGCGCATCGCGATCTCATACGGCAGCGCGAACTTTCGCTGGAACCAGTAGGCGATCCTGATGTCGGCCGAGGTGAAGACCATGTAGCGGCCCTTCTCGACGCCCTCGAGGATCCGGTCGGCGACCCGCTCGGGGCCGACAGCGCGCTTCTCGAAGCGCGCGATCAGCTTCTCGATGCCGGGGCTGCTGCGATCGACCCCGACGATGTGAAGTGCTTTGTCGCTCATCGGCGGCCAAACCTAGACGACCGGCCTGCTCGGACGGGCGGCTCGCCCGCCTCGCCGCGATCAGCGCGGCGTGAGACGGATCGTCACCTCGCCCTTCGCCGTGTGGCGGGCGCCGACTCGGACGTAGGTCCCGGGCTTGCCCGGCTCGTTCCACTCGAGGCAGCAGTCGGCGGTGAACTGCAGCTCGAACGCCCGCCTGATCGTCACCGCGTGCCCCGCGCGCAGCGCCCGCACCTCCGCCGCCGTCGCCGGGCCGGTCCGGCCGTGGTCGTAGAGCAGCTCCGCCCCCGCGCCTGGGTCCCACGGCAGGAGGTCGGTGTCCAGGCCCACGAGGTGGCCGGCCAGGAAGCCATGGCCGCAGTTTTCGTCGCGAGGCGGGCGGCCGAGGTAGGTGTGCGGCCACTGGAAGCGTCCCTGGCCAACCTTCGGCGACCACAGGAGCTCGGCCCGCACACGGCTACCCGCAAAGTTGTGATCGCACTTCTGCTCGACGTCGGGCGGGGGATCGGACGACCCGTCGCCGCAGTCCACCACCCGCCCGCTTGACGGATCGGAGGTCTTCGAGTCGATCATCTCGCGATAGCGCTGGATGCGGTAGGGGGACGACTTTCCCGTCAGGACCTCGAGTCGCCCCACCCGCTGGTACTTGACGCTCGGGAAGGACGCCTGGAAGGTGACCTCGCGGCTGCCCCTCCCGACCTGCGCGTTGCAGGCGCCCTGGAAGGAGAGGAACTTGCCGTCCATGTATTTCCAGCTCTCGCGCACATCGAAGCGGAGGCTGGCCCGCCAGCTATGCGTGACGATGCGCGGGCCTGCCGGGCTCGGGTAGCGCGGCCTGCCGGGCACGAAGCCGGCGACGACGATGACGGTGCCGGTGAGCAGGGGGTTGTCCCGGTCGCGGTACTCGAAGGCGCCAGGGTGCCGGAAGCGCAGCTCGAACGCTCGACCTGGCGCGATCGAGGGGGAATCGAAGTCACCCCGCAGCGCCCGCGGCCGCGCATCGCGGTTGATCCACCTGACCTCGGAGCCCACGCCAACGACGACAACCGCCGGGTCGAACTCGGTCGGCTCGATGCTCACCGGACCGGTCGTCGCGCCAGCGGCTGGCGCCAGGGCCAAAGCCAGGAACGCTGCCGCGATCGCTGCCACCATGCCGGTTCGACACCCCACGACGCCAGGTATCGTCGCACGATGGCCCGGCCGCTGCTCGCAGTCGACACCCCCTCGATGCTGTTCCGCGCCTTCCACGCCCTGCCGAGCAAGATCGTCGGCACCGACGGCAAGCCGGTGAACGCGCTGCTGGGGACCGCGAACCTGGTCCTGCGGGAGGTCGAAATCCACGAGCCACGGGCGGTCGTCCTCTGTTTCGGGCCCGACGCCGCCTCCTACCGGACCGAGCTGTACCCGGCCTACCACGCCGAGCGCGAGGCGGCGATGCCGGATGAGCTGACGCCGCAGTTCGAGGCCAGCAGGGACTTCTTCGGGGCTTTCGGCTGGACGATCGCGACCAGCGAGGACCTGGAGGCCGACGACCTGCTCGGCACCTATGCCCGCCGCGAGGCGGAGGCCGGCGGCCACGCCCTGCTGCTGACCGGCGACCGCGACATGTACCAGTGCGCGGCGCCCGCGGTGACCGTGCTCTACGTCCGCACCGGCGGCAAAGGCGCCGAAGAGGTCGGCCCGGCAGAGGTGCGCGAGCGCTACGGCATCGAGCCCGAGTTGGTCCCCGACTTCATCGCCCTGCGCGGCGACCCCTCCGACGGACTGCCCGGCGCCAAGGGCGTCGGACCGAAGACCGCGGCCGAGCTGCTGCGCCGCCACGGCTCGCTGGAGGCGGTGCTCGACAACGCGATCCGCGAGCCGCGGCCGAAGCTGCGCGGCGCCCTGATCGACGCCCGCGAGGAGCTGCTCGCCTTCAAGGACATCGCGACCCTGCGCGACGCCGGCGTCGAGCGCCCGCCGGACGCGCCGACCGACTGGGCCTCAGCTGCGGCTGCCGCCCGCGAGCGGGGCATGAACCGGCTGGCGGAGCGGCTGGAGAGCTCAGCTCGTTGAGCGTCCATCCCGGTAGGGGTTCCGCTTGACTTTTCCGACGGCGTGCGCGGGCCGTCCGAGGTGGGGCCCGCCGAAAAAGTACAGGACGCTCCACCCCTACCGGGATGGGCTCTGCGTGCGCACGGCTGCCAAGAGGCCCCAGGCGGAGACGAAGGCCCAGACGGTCTCGAGCAGGACAAATCCCCACTGGGATCCGGCCAGGGCGAGGACCGCGAGAATCGCCGAGCCGGCGAGGTTGAGCGCGAGGTAGAGACGCGAATCGGGGCGCATGCGCTCGAACTGGACGGCGGCGAAAGCGACGAGGATCAGCACCGCGCCGACCACCTGGATGACCTGATCCATGCCCGGACCCTAGAGCCGGGCGCCGAGTTCGCGTTTTGTCTCGGTATGCGACACAAAACGCGGGTTCGATGGTGGGGAGGCCGGTACGGTGGGGCGATGGAGAGCGTGGCGATCCCGTGGCGCGGGCCGGCCGACGACCGGCCCGACCTGCCCCTCCCCCCCGGCCCGATGCCGCTGCGCCGCGACGGCCAGACCCGCAAGCGCTGGCGCTACGTCGGCGTCTTCGGCGAGGAGCTGATGCTGTGCGCGGCGCGCGCCCAGGTGGGACCGCTGGGCCAGTCCTTCTGGGTCATGTGGGACCGGCAGGGTCGCCGCCACGACGCCCGCACGACGCTGCGGCCGGGGAGCCGCGAGGTGAGGATGGACGGCCCCAACCTCGAGATCGACTCACCCGACCTGCGGGCCAGCCTGCGGCTCGGCGAGTGCGCCCCGGTCGAATCGATCTGCCCCAGCGGCAGCGGCTGGGGTTGGACCCGCAAGCGCGCCGGCGTGCCGATCTCCGGGACCGTCGAGGTTCCCGGCAAGCGTTGGGAGGTATCGGTCCACGGCATCGACGACGAGTCCGCCGGCTACCACCAGCGCCACACCAGCTGGCGCTGGTCGGCCGGCGTCGGCCGCGCCGCCGACGGCCGCTCGCTCGCCTGGAACCTGGTCGAGGGCGTCAACGACCCGGCCGAGAACAGCGAGCGGGCGATCTGGGTCGACGGCGAGCCCTTCGAGCCTCCCCCGGTCAGCTTCCGCGGCATGGGCGGCATCGATTTCCCCGGTGGCGGCGCGCTCGTCTTCGACTCCGAGTCGGCCCACGCGCGCGACGAGAACTTCCTCCTCTTCAGCTCCCGCTACCGCCACCGCTTCGGCAGCTTCTCCGGCTCCCTCGGCGACCTCCAGCTGGTCGAGGGCCTCGGCGTGATGGAGGAGCACGACGCCGTCTGGTGATCGGCGCGGCTGAGTTCGCACTTTGTCGCGCCGAGCGCGACAAAAGGCGAACTCGGCGCCCGGTTCAGGCGTCGCACGATCTCCATCGAGGCGTCGATCGGCTCGGTCATCGCCTCTCCTTTGTCGACTTTGTCGACAGCGCATCCCATCGGGTGGTGAAGAAATCGGTCGCCGCTGCGGCCTGGTCGCTTGCCGCGAGCAGCTCGGAGTAGGCCATCTCGGCGCCGTTGAAGCCGCGCGCCTGCCAGAGGTTCCCGGAGACCTCCGCCGTCCAGGGCCCGACGTAGACGTAGGGCTCGATGTGGCTCTCGTCGCCGGGCGAGAACCCGTAGTTGGCGCGGGCGCCGTCCTGCTCGGCGCCGAGTTCGATCGCGATGTCGAAGTGCTCGGGCCAGAGCCGGGGCTCGGTCGCCGCGTCGCCCGGGGCGGCGAGGAAGACGAGGCGGCCGAGAATCTCGGCGCCGAACCCGTACCAGTCGCCGAGTGCCCGCGCCGCCGCCGGATCGACGTGCAGGGGCTCGCTGTCGAGCCGGGTGCCGGACGGCAGCAGGTCGGCGACGATCGTGGCTCCCTCGACCAGGCTCGTCAGTGCCGCCCGGCGCTCCTGCCCGCCGGCGCTGTGGACCAGCTCGGCGCCCTCGACCCTGACCTGGCGACGCCTCCCCTCGAACTCGAACTCCGGCGTGCCGAACCCTCCCGGCGTCGCTTCGAGGGCGATCTCGTTGTCGGGCTTGCGCGCCGGGGCGACCAGATCCGCGGCGACCCGGTGCAGCGCGCCAACCGTCTCGGCGAACCCGTCGGGCAGCGGTGGGAGGGGCGGGCTCACGGTAGGGCGGAGTCTCCCATCCCAGGGATTCCGAAACGACGAAGATCGGTCCGCTACCAGGTGTCGACGAAGCGGTGGCCGGCGGGCGGACCGCCGGCGCCCGCGGCGGCGAGGGTCGCGGCTATGAGGGCGCGGGTCTCGGCCGGGTCGATGACGTCGTCGAGCTCGAACAGGGCCGCGGCGTTGAGCGCCTTGGCGTTGTCTTCGGCGGCGGCGGTGAGGTCGCGGACCCGCTGCTCGCGCTCGCCCTCGTCGGCGATCGCCTCCAGCTCCTTGCGCAGGGCGAGCCTGACCGCCCCTTCCAGCCCCATCGGCCCGAGGTGCGCGCTCGGCCAGGCGACCGTGAGCAGCGGCTCGTGCAGGCTGCCGCCGACCATCGCCTGGGCGCCGAGGCCGTAGCCGCGCCGCAGCACCACGGCGACGAGGGGGACGCCGAGCGCGGCGCCGGCCACCAGCAGCCGCGAGGCGTGGCGCACCAGGCCGGTCGCCTCGGCCTCCGGGCCGACCATGTACCCGGGGGTGTCGACGAGGGAGAGGATCGGCAGGCCGAAGGCGTCGCAGAGCTGCATGAAGCGGGCCGCCTTGTCGGCGGCGTCGCTGGTGATCGCGCCCGCCATGTGGCGCGTGTCGTTGGCGATCACCCCGATCGGCCGGCCCTCGATCCGCGCCAGGGCGGTGACCATCTCCGGCGCGAAGCGCTCGCGCAGGAAGGTGACCGAGCCCTCGTCGGCGAGAGTCTCGACGATCGGGGCGACGGCGTAGGCGCGCCGCTGGCGCTCGGGCACGAGCTCACGAAGGCGGTCCTGGTCGGGCGCCGAGCCGGACGGCGTCGGCCCCTGGAAGTAGGCGAGCAGCCGCTTGGTGGCGGCGGTCGCCTCCGCCTCGTCGGCGACCACTACGTCGACCACCCCGTTCCCCGTCTGCATCCCGATCGGGCCGATCTCGTCGGGGTGGACCTTGCCGAGGCCGCCACCCTCGATCATCGCCGGGCCCCCCATCCCCAGCGATACGTTCTCCGTCGCGACGATCAGGTCCGAGCAGCCGGCGATCACGGCGTTGCCGGCGAAGCAGCGGCCGGCGACGACGGCGATTCGCGGCACCAGTCCCGAGAGCCTCGCCCAGAGCGCGAACGCCCGCGTGTCCAGTGCCGAGACGACCGGGTGGTCGGTGTCGCCCGGCCGGCCGCCGCCGCCCTCGGCGAAGAAGACGGTCGGCAGGCGCATCCGCTCGATCAACTCGAAGAGCCGGTCCTTCTTGCGGTGCCCGAGCGCCCCCTGGGTCCCGGCCAGGACCGTGTAGTCGTAGGACAGCACCGCGCAGGCCGCGCGATCGCCGAAGAGCTCGCCGTTGACGCGCGCGGTGCCGGCGATGAGGCCGTCGGCCGGGGTGCGCTCGATCAGGTCCTGGAGCTCGCGCCGTCCCCGCTGGGCGGCGATCGCGAAGCGCCCGTACTCGACGAAGGAGCCGGCGTCGACGAGGTCGACGATGTTCTCCCGCGCCGTCCGGGCGCCGGCGGCGTGGCGGCGCTCGACCGCCTCCGGGCGGGCCGCGTCCTCGGTCAGCGCCCGCCGCGCCAGCAACTCCGCAAGGTCGTCGCGATCGGGAGCGCCATCGGGCATCTGCGGCCCAACATATTCGACGGGACCATGCCCGGGTCGCAGTCCTACTCGACGACTTCGACGGTGCCGTGCATCGTCGGGTGGATTTCGCAGAAGTAGGGGTAGGTGCCGGCCTGCTTGAAGGTTTCGGACTTGAGCTTGCCGCGCTCCAGGGTGCCGGTGTCGAAGCTGCCGTCGTCGGCGGTCGCGGTGTGGGGCGCGGTGTCCTCGTTCTGCCAGATCACCTTGCCGCCGACCTGGACCACGACCGGGTCCGGCTGGTAGGTGAATTCGACGATCTCGACCTTTTCGGAGCGCGCCGCCTCGCCGCTGGGCGCCGGCTTGCTCTGCTCCGGCTCGGTGGTCGATTCGGAGGTCGCCGTCTGCGTCTCCGTCGTCGTCTCGCCGGAGTCGTCACCCCCGCAGGCCACGAGGGCGAGCGAGAGGGCGGCCAGGACGGTCAGGATCGCGATCTTCAATCTCATCTGGGCAGGCTACCCCGGCCATGCAGATGCGAATCATCGGCGGCTGGGCCTCCGCATCCGAGGCTAGGCTTCCGCCGGTGTCGGCGGCCGCAAAGCGCACGCAGTGATCGGGCGCGTCGCCGACGCGGTCACCGGACCGCGCGGCCGCTGGGTGGCGATCGCCGTCTGGCTCCTGCTCGGCGCCGGCGGCTTCCTCGCCCGCACGCACATCAATGAGGTCACCGCCGCCGGCCAGAGCAGCTTCCTGCCCGCGGACTCCGAAGCGACCCGGGCGGTGGACGCACTCCAGCGCAACTTCCAGGGCGGCGAAGAGGTCCCGGTGGTCGTCGTCTTCGAACGCAAGGGGGGCCTGACCAAGGCGGACCTGAACGCGATCGGCCGCATCGGCAGCGGCCTCGACAAGCTGGGGATCACCGGTGCGACGCCGGTGATCGACCCCTTCGACGGCGAAGACCGCAGCGAGCTGGGCGATGTCGCGAGGATCGCCCACGGCATCGGTCCAATCTCCCGCGACGGGGAAGCGGCGCTGGTGGTGCTGGCGATCAACGCCGCGGACCGCGGCGCGATCGTCGACGGGGTCGAGACCATCCGCGACTACCTCACCGAACACAGCCGCCCGGGGCTGAGCACCTACGTCACCGGGCCCGGCGGAATCGCCGCCGACCTCGAGCAGGTCGCCGACGATGCGGGCAAGACGCTCCTCCTCGCGACGCTTGGCCTGGTGCTGATCCTGCTGCTGGCCGTCTACCGGGCCCCGGTCCTCGCCGTGCTGCCGCTGATCGTCGTCGGCGCCGCCTACCTGATCGCCACCGGCATCGCCTACCTGCTGATCGAGGCCGGCTGGATCACGGTCAACACCGAGGGCACCCTGCTCCTGCTGGTGCTGATCTTCGGCGCCGGCACCGACTACTCGCTGCTGCTGGTCCATCGCTATCGCGAGGAGCTGGGGAAGGGCAGGGCACCAGGAGCGGCCCTCCCCATCGCCCTCGCCGAGAGCGTGCCGGCGATCGCCGCCTCGGGCGGGACCGTGATCGCGGCGATGCTGGTGCTGCTGGCCGCCGACCTGGAGTCGACCCACTGGCTCGGCCCGATCCTGGCGATCGGGATCGCGGTCATGCTCGCCGCCGCCCTCACCCTGTTGCCGGCGCTGCTGGCGCTGCTTGGCGAGCGCGCCTTCTGGAGGGCGAGAGCGGCCGCACGGGAATCGCGTGGTTCCCTTTCCACCCCTCAGGTACAAAAGGAACCGCGGGATGGGTGGACGCGGGTCGCGGCGCTGGTGCGGCGGCGCTCCCGGCTCATCGTCATCGTCGTCTTCGGCGGGCTGATCGTCCTCTCGCTCGGCAACCTCACGCACCACGGCACGCTCGGCTTCGGCCAGGGAGTGACCCGCCCGACCAACTCCAGCCGCGGCACCGAAGCCCTCGACGCCCACTTCCCCCCCGGTCTCGGCTCGCCGCTGACCGCCGTCGTCGAGGCGGAGGAGCTCGACCGGGTGGCGCGGGGGATGCGCAGGCTCCCCTCCGTCAAGCTGGCGCTGCCGGTCCCGGCCGCGAGCGGCGACGGTGAGACCGTCGTCGTCCTCGTCCTGCGCGGCAACCCCTACTCGAGCGAGGCGACCGACGCGGTCGCGGGAATCCGCACGCGCCTGCACGAGATCGCCCCCGGCGGCCTGCTCGGCGGCGTCCCGGCGGAGAACTACGACGTCGAGCAGACCAATTCCCGTGACACGAAGCTGATCCTCCCCCTGATCCTGCTCGTGGTCGGCCTGATCCTGGCCGCGGTCCTGCGCGCCCTGGCCGCGCCCGCCTACCTGATCCTCACCGTCGTCGCGTCCTTCGCGGCAACCCTCGGCCTGGTCACCTTCGCCTTCACCGAGGTGCTCGGATCCGAGGGGCTGGCCTTCAACCTGGTGCTGATGGCCTTCCTCTTCCTGGTCGCCCTCGGGGTCGACTACAACATCTTCCTGATGGCGCGGGCGCGCGAAGAGTCGGCCGCCGCCGGCACCCGCGAGGGCACCCTGACCGCACTCGTCAACACCGGCGGCGTGGTCACCGGCGCCGGGCTGATTCTCGCCGGCACCTTCGCTACCCTGACCCTGCTGCCGCTCGAGGAGCTGGTCCAGATCGGGGCGACGGTGGCGATCGGCGTCCTCCTCGACACCTTCCTCGTCCGCGCCCTGCTGATCCCCGCGATCACCTACCGGCTCGGCGAGCGCGCCTGGTGGCCGTCCCGAACTGCATCAAGTTCCAGTGCTCCTGGGACTGGAACTTGATGCAGTTCGCTTGCCGCGGCTAGTAACCGGTCCCGGTCTTGATCCGCTTGCGCTCGGAGGGGTGGGCGCCGCCCTTCTTCTCCAGCGTCGTGCAGGCCTGCTGGATGTCGTCGGCGAGGCGGTCGATCTGCTCGCGGCTCAGGGTCTGCTTGACCAGCGCCCGCAGGACCTTCACGTCTTCGGCCTTGGGCGGCATCGTGTAGGCGGGGAGCATCCAGCCGCGCTCGGCCGAGAGCTGCCAGGAGACGTCGAACTCGTCGTAGCCCCTCTCGCCGGCGAGGCGGAAGGCGACAAGGGGCAGCTGCTCCTCGCCCTCGCCGATCAGCTCGAAGTCGCCGGTCGCCTTCAGCTTCTCGGCCAGAGCGCGCGCGTTCTCCTCCATCGCCTCGATCACGTAGCCGTAGCCCTCGCGCCCGTAGCGAACGAAGTTGTAGTACTGGGCGAGCACCATCGAGGCGCCGGTGGAGAAGTTGAGGGTGAAGGTCGCATCCGTCTTCCCCAGGTAGTTCTCGTAGAAGACGAGGTCCTCGGCCAGGTCACTTTGTTCGCGGAAGACGAGCCAGCCGATGCCGGGGTAGACGAGCCCGAACTTGTGCCCGGAGACGTTGATCGAGCGCACCTGCTCGAGGCGGAAGTCCCACTCGGAGTCCGGGTGGAGGAAGGGCCAGACGAAGCCACCGCTGGCGGCGTCGACGTGGAGCGGCACGTCGAGGCCCTTCTCGCCCTTGAGGTCGACCAGGAGCTTGTTGATGCCGCCAATGTCGTCGGCGTGACCGGTGAAGGTGGTGCCGAGGACGGCGGCGACGCCGATCGTGTTCTCGTCGACGTGGGGCTCGACGTCCTCGGGCCCGATCACGTACTTGTCGTCCTGAAGCGGCACGATCCGCGGCTCGACGTCGAAGTAGCGGCAGAACTTCTCCCAGACCACGTGCACGTCGCCGCCGAAGACCATGTTCGGCCTGTCGATCGGCTTCGATTCGGCTTCGCGGCGCTGCTTCCATTTCCACTTCAGCGAGAGCGCGCCGAGCATGATCGCCTCCGAGGAGCCCTGGGTGCGGGCGCCGGTCGTCTCGCCGGGCGCGTGGAAGAGGTCGGCGAGCATGCGGATGCAGCGCTGCTCGATCTCGGCCGAGATCGGGTACTCGGCGTGGTCGATGAAGTTGCGGTGCAGGTTTTGGCCGATGATCCGCTGCGCCTCGGGCTCCATCCAGGTCGTCACGAAGGTCGCCAGGTTGCGCTGCGGTTCGCCCTCCAGGGCCAGTTCCTCGTCGACCAGCCGCATCGCGTCGAGGGCCGACATGCCCGTCTCCGGGAAGTCGTTGGCGGGCGCGTCCTCGGTAAGGAAGCGGTTGCCGTAGAGCATCGCGGCCTGTTCGGGGCTGAGGGGTTTGGTCATAGGACGCCGTACATCAGGTCGGTGACGTCGGGCGCCTCGATGACGCGCTCGAGGGGTTCTCCTCGCTCTGGTTCGGCCCGGCGACGTAGCCGTCGAGCGAGACCGAGATCTGGCACCGAAGCTTGGCCATGCCTAACGGCCGGAGCGGCGCTCCGCCTCCTCGATCGTCAGCTCGGCGGTCGGGAAGGCCTCGAGCCGCTGGTCCGGGATCGGCTCGCCGCTCTTGACCGAAAGCCCGTAGGTGCCCGAGGCGAGCCGCTCTTCGGCCCGCTCGACCGCGACCAGCCGTTCCTTCAGGTCCACGGCGCGGGTGGCGTCGAACTCGTCCTGGTAGAGGCCCTCGGAGAACTCTTCCCCGGGCTCCCTACGCTCGTCGGCCTCTTCGGGGCCTTCGCCCTTGGTCGCGGCGATCTCCTGCTCGATCAGCTCCCGCTCGCGGGCGAGCAGCTGTCTGGCGCGCTCTGGGTCCACGGCGACACCGTATACGCCCGAGCCTGTCGAGCGCGGCAACCGCCTGCGCTATCCTGATTCCAGGACTAACTACAGAAATTGGACTTGGTTATGACCTATCTCCTGATCCCGCTCGACGACGCGATCGTCTTCCCCACCGTCACCGCGACTCTGCCGATCGACGTCGGCGACGAGGAGCGCGTCTTCCTGATCCCGCGCCGCGACGGCGAGTACGGCCGGGTCGGCGTCGTCGCCGAGGTGATCGAGACCGGCGTCTCGCGCCGCGGCGCTCCGGTCGCGACCGTCGTCGGCCTCCACCGCGGCCTCGCCGGCGCCGCCCAGGCGGGCGAGGGCGAGGCGCTTCGGGTCGAGGTGCAGGAGATCCGCGACGGCCACCCCGGCGACGAGCAGACCGTCGAGCTGGCGCGCGAATACCGCGCCGTCGTCGAAGAGATCCTCGAGCTGCGCGGCGACGACGGGCGCATCGCCGCCTTCCTGCGCTCGGTCGAGGAGCCGGGCGCGCTGGCCGACACCTCCGGCCTCAGTCCAGAAACGTCCAACGAGGGGAAGCTGCGCCTGCTGGAGACGGTCGACGTGACCGCCCGGCTTCAGATCGCGGTCGAGCTCCAGCGCGAGCGCCTGGCGGAGCTGCAGGTGCGCAGCCGCATCCGCGAGGACGTCGAGTCCGGCGCCCAGAAGCAGCAGCGCGAGTACTTCCTGCGCAAACAGATGGAGTCGATCCGCAGGGAGCTGGGCGAGGACGAGACCAGCCTGATCGAGGAGTACGAGCGCAAGATCGCCGAGGCCGAGATGCCGGAGGCGGTCGCCGAGCAGGCCGAGAAGGAGCTGCGCCGGCTCGAGCGCCAGGGCGAGCAGTCGCCGGAGTCTTCGATGATCCGCAGCTACCTGGACTGGCTGATCGCGGTGCCGTGGGCGAAGCGCTCCGAGGAGCGGCTCGACCCCAACCACACCCGCGAGGTCCTCGACGCCGACCACGCCGGCCTCGAGGACGTGAAGCGGCGGATCACCGAGTTCATCGCCGTCCGCAAGCTGCGCGAGGAACGCGGCAAGGGCGACGAGGAAAGCCGCGCCAACGGCGCGATCCTGACCCTGGTCGGGCCTCCCGGCACCGGCAAGACCTCGATCGGCGAGTCGATCGCCCGCGCGCTGGGCCGCGAGTTCGTCCGTATTTCCCTCGGCGGCCTGCACGACGAGGCAGAGATCCGCGGCCACCGCCGCACCTACATCGGCGCCCTGCCCGGGCGGATCGTCCGTGCCCTGCGCGACGCCGGGACGATGAACCCGGTGATCCTGCTCGACGAGGTCGACAAGGTCGGCGCCGACTGGCGCGGGGACCCCTCGGCGGCGTTGCTGGAGGTCCTCGACCCGGCGCAGAACCACTCGTTCCGCGACCACTACCTCGATGTCGAGGTCGACCTCTCCGAGGTCGTCTTCCTCGCCACCGCCAACCTCACCGACACGATCCCCGGCCCGCTGCTGGACCGGATGGAGACGATCGCCTTCGACGGCTACACGACCGAGGAGAAGCTGGCGATCGCCAAGGGCTACCTGTTGCCGCGCCAGCTGAGGCGCAACGGGCTGGAGCCGGAGGAGGTCGAGGTCGGCGACGAGGTCCTGCGCAGCCTCATCTCCGAGTACACCCGCGAGGCCGGCGTGCGCCAGCTCGAGCGCGAGCTGGGCAAGCTGCTGCGCGGGGCGGCGACCAGGATCGCCTCCGGCGAGGAGGCGGGCCCGATCGTGCTCGACGCAGGCGCCGTCCACGACGCCCTCGGGCGCCAGCGCTTCTTCCAGGAGTCGGTCGAGCGCACCGCGATCCCCGGCGTCTCCACCGGCCTGGCCGTGACCGGGACCGGCGGCGACGTCCTCTTCATCGAGGCGACCGCGATGGAGGGCGACAAGGGCCTGGTCCTGACCGGCCAGCTCGGCGACGTGATGAAGGAGTCGGCGCGGATCGCGCTCTCCTACGTCCGCTCCCACAGCCAGGAGCTGGAGATCGACCCGGACCGCTTCCAGCGCGAGTTCCACCTGCACGTCCCGGCCGGGGCGATCCCCAAGGACGGCCCCAGCGCCGGCACGGCGATGACGACCGCCCTGGTCTCGCTGCTGTCGGAGCGGCCGGTCAAGCACACGGTCGGGATGACCGGCGAGGTCACCCTCCAGGGCCGGGTGCTGCCGATCGGCGGGCTGAAGCAGAAGGTGCTCGCCGCCCACGCGGCGGGGCTGACCGAGGTGATCCTTCCCTGGCGCAACCGCGGCGATCTCGACGAGGTGCCCGAGGAGGTGCGCGAGAAGATGACGTTCCACCCGGTGATGAGCGTCGACGAGGTCCTCGAGCGGGCGTTGGAGCCGGCCGAGAGGGGCGCCGATGTCGCCGCGATGTCGTAACTGCTCGCCGGTCCCGCCGCAGCTGCGGGCGGCCGCGGGACTGCTGGAGCGCCGCTGGACGATGGCGACGATCTACGCCTGCTCCAGCGGCGCCGCCCGCTTCAACGAGTTCCGCCAGTCCCTCCCCGGCGTCTCCCCCACCACGCTCTCGGGGCGGCTCGAGCAGCTCGAGGCCGCCGGGATCGTCGAGCGCCGGCTCGTCGCCGGCCGTCCCCCCCACACCGAGTACACGCTGACCCGCCGCGGCAAGCGCCTGGCGCTGGCGGTCGCCGGCCTGCTCGAGCGCTGAGGCTCATCGGTGGAGCTTCACCGCCACCCAGCGACCTCAGGTCGTCGCGGAGTCTCCGGCAAGGGGGACGGGCGGGGTCTCGATCGCCTGCAGGCGGTAGTAGACGACGGCCACGACCAGGGCCAGGACCGGAGCGGTGACAGTGGAGCCGATGGCGCTGAAGACGATCCGGATGAGGGGGCCGTCGGCGATGCCCTCGGCGATCGAGCCGAGAACGAGAGCGCCGGACACCGATATGAGCAGGGCGACTACCACCGCGCCGCAGACCGGCCAACCGTTGCCGCGGACGAGCTCGCGGGAGCGGCTGAAGGCGGCGAGCACCCCGGTCCGCTCGACGACGATCGCCGGCGCGATCACGGCCCAGATCGTCATCAGGTAGAGGCCGGGGACGACCAGCAGCACGAAGCCGACGCCGATCGCGAGGCCGGAGAGCAGGCCGGCGCCAATCAGCGGCAACAGCACGGGCAGAGCCGCTCGGACCAGCTCGCCCATCGAGGAGTCACGGCGGCCGTCCTGGACGTCGCGCACCAGGCCCACGACCATCCCCTCATAGAGCGTTCCGGCCACCGTGCTGACCACGGCCAGGATCGGCAGCAGCGCCACGTCCTGGCCGATCAGCCCGTCGACGATCGCGACCACGAGGAAGAGCCAGAACGCCACCGGCAGCAGCACGCCGGCCTGGGCCCGGTAGATCGAGAAGGCCTCGCCGAGGGTGTCGCCGACGCTGAGCTTGCGACCCATGCGCCCTGCTTCGACCCCGCCGGCCCCGACCCTGCCCCGCGGCCGGCCGCGGACCTGATCCTCGGCTTCTCCGCGCAGCGGCCCCACCCGGCCCCCGATCGCCCCTTTTGGGAATCGCCCAAACGAGGCGACGGAAATCGCCTCGCTGCTTCATCCTTGGTCAATAAGCTTGCACCGTTTGGCTGGCTGGAGGCGCCTCGCCGACTCGTGTCCAAAACGTCAGATAAGCCAGAGACGGTCATCATCCGGTTCGCCGGAGACTCTGGCGACGGCATGCAGCTGGTCGGGGACCGCTTCACGGCCGCCACCGCGCACGTCGGCAACGACCTCTCGACCCTGCCGGACTTCCCGGCCGAGATCCGCGCGCCGGCCGGGACGCCGGGCGGCGTCTCCGCCTTCCAGATCCACTTCGCCTCGCGCGACATCCTCACCCCCGGCGACCACCCCAACACCCTGGTGGCGATGAACCCCGCCGCGCTCAAAGCGCATCTCGGCGCGCTCGAGGCGGGCGGGACGCTGATCGTCAACGAGGACGCCTTCTCGCCGGCCAACCTGCGCAAGGCCGGCTACGAGGCGAACCCGCTCGAGGACGGTACGGTCGAGGACTACCAGACCTTCGAGGTGCCGATGACGACGCTGACGACGCGCGCCAGCGAGGGCATCGAGGGACTGAAGCCGGCGGAGGCGCAGCGCACCAAGAACCTCTTCGCGCTCGGCCTGATCTCCTGGATGTACGGGAGGCCGGGCAAGGAGACGATCTCCTGGCTGGAGACGAAGTTCGCGAAGAAGCCGGCGATCATGGAGGCCAACGTCGCCGCCTTCAAGGCCGGCTACAACTTCGGCGAAACGGCGGAGATCGTCGCGACCCAGATCGAGGTCGCCCCGGCGCCGCTGGATCCGGGCGAGTACCGCAACGTCAACGGCGCCAACGCGACGGCGCTGGGCCTGATCGCCGCCAGCGTCCGCAGCGGCCTGCAGCTCTTCTTCGCGACCTACCCGATCACGCCCGCCTCCGAACTGCTCCACCACCTCGCCCGCCACGACCGCTTCGGCGTCCGCACGGTCCAGGCCGAGGACGAGATCGCCGCCGCCAACATGGCCCTCGGCGCCTCCTTCGGCGGCCGGCTCGGGGTGACCGCGACCAGCGGCCCGGGGATGGACCTGAAGGCGGAGACGATCGCGCTGGCGGTGGCGCTGGAGCTGCCGCTGGTGATCATCGACGTGCAGCGCGCCGGCCCCTCGACCGGGCTGCCGACGAAAACCGAACAGTCCGATCTGCTGATGGCGATCCACGGGCGCCACGGCGAGTCGCCGCTGCCGGTGATCGCCCCCTCCACCCCGGCCGGCTGCTTCGACTCGGCGGTGGAAGCGGCCCGGATCGCGGTCCGCTACCGGACCCCGGTGATCCTGCTCTCCGACACCTTCCTCACCAACTCCTCCGAGCCCTGGCGCCTGCCGGACATGAACGCGCTGCCGGAGATCGACCCCGACTTCGCCACCGGCCCCAACGCCGGCGACGAGTTCCTCCCCTACCTGCGCGACCAGCGCGGCGCCCGGCCGTGGGCGATCCCGGGCACTCCCGGCCTCCAGCACCGCCTCGGCGGGCTGGAGAAGGAGCACGGCAGCGGCAAGGTCAGCTACGACCCCGCCAACCACGCGCTGATGACGAAGCTGCGCGCCGAGAAGCTGGAGAAGCTGGCCGAGGAGCTGCCGGAGCTGGCGGTCGACGCCGACGAGGGCGCAGAGGTGCTCGTGCTCGGCTGGGGCTCGACCTCCGGCGTCATCGGCGCCGCCGCCCGCCGCGTCCGCAACCGCGGCATCCCGGTGGCGACCGCCCACCTGCGCCACCTCGAACCGATGCCCGCCAACACCGGCGACGTCGTCCGCGCCTTCCCCAAGGTGCTGGTGCCCGAGCTGAACACAGGCCAGCTGCTCAGCCTGGTCCGCTCCAAGTTCCTCGTCGACGCCGTCGGCTACAACAAAGTCGAGGGGCTGCCGATCCTGGCCGAGGAGCTGGAGCAGGCGATCCTGGACGTGATCTCATGAGCGAGACGGTGAGCAACGGCAACGGCGCGGCGACGGTCCTGACCAAGGCGGACTTCCAGTCCGGCCAGGAAACTCGCTGGTGTCCGGGCTGTGGCGACTACGCGATCCTCGCCAGCGTCCAGGCGCTGATGCCGGAGCTCGGAATCCCGCCCGAGAAAACGGTCTTCATCTCCGGCATCGGCTGCGCCGGGCGCTTCGTCTATTACATGGACACCTACGGCGTCCACGGCATCCACGGGCGGGCACCGGCGCTGGCGACCGGGATCGCGACCTCCCGCGAGGACCTCTCGGTCTGGGTGGTCAGCGGCGACGGCGACTCGCTCTCGATCGGCGGCAACCACCTGATCCACGCCCTGCGCCGCAACGTCCCGATCAAGCTGCTGCTCTTCAACAACCAGATCTACGGCCTCACCAAGGGCCAGTACTCGCCGACCTCGGAGACCGGCAAGATCACCAAGTCGACCCCGTTCGGCTCCGAAGACCACCCCTTCAACCCGCTGGCCCTGGCGCTGGGAGCCGACGCCTCCTTCGTCGCCCGCACGATCGACGTCGAGAAGAAGCACGTCGCCGCCACCCTGCGCGCGGCGGCCGAGCACCCGGGCTCCGCCTTCGTCGAGATCTACCAGAACTGCAACGTCTTCAACGACGGCGCCTTCGACGCCGTCCGCGGCAAGGCCGGCGCCCACAACCAGATCCGCCTCGAGCACGGCCAGCCGATCCGCTTCGGCGCCGAGAACGAGCGCGGCGTCGTCCGCTCCGACGACGGCGGCCTCGAAGTGGTCGACGTCGCCGAGGTCGGCGAGGACGCCCTCGTCGTCCACGACGCCCACGTCGCCGACCCCAGCCACGCGACCGCGCTGGCCCGCCTCGCCGACAGCCCCACCGGGCCGACCCCGATCGGCGTCTTCCGCGACGTCAAGCGCCCGGTCTACGGCTCCGATCGCCAGCAGGAGCTGAGCGCCGCCCACGAGAAGGCGACCCTCGCCGACGTCGACGAGCTGCTCCGCGCCGGCGACACCTGGGTCGTCTAGAGGAGGTCTGAACATGCCCGAGCAAGACCCGGCGGCAGACGCGCTCGGGCTGCGCCCCCTGAAGGAGATCACCCTGGACGAGCGGGTGATCGTCCTCGACGAGATCCCGTGGGTGCCCTACACCGAGGGGATCTGGGTGAAACCGCTGCGGCTCAACCGCCGCACCGGGTTCTGGTCGAACATCACCAAAGTCGAAGGCGGCATGCAGATCAACCGCCACTACCACGTCAACCCGGTGACCGGTTTCGTCCTCGAGGGGTCCTGGCACTACGCCGAGCGCGACTGGGTCGCCCGCGAGGGCACGATGATCTGGGAGCCGCCGGGCGACATCCACACCCTGATCAGCAACGAGGAGGGCACGACGACCCTCTTCATGCTCGAGGGGGCGCTGCTCTACGTCGACGAGGACGACAACGTCGTCGGCTTCGACGACGTGCTCGCCCACACGCACAAGTACCACGAGTTCTGCCGCGCCGAGGGCATCGAGCCTGTCGACCTCGATTACTGACCAGGGCCCGGGGGCCGCGCCGGCGCCGCCCTGGGCCGCCCTCTACGACGACCACGTCCCGCTCGCCTTCGCGCCCGCGCTCCGCAACGGCGTCGAGCTCTTCGAGCGCGGCCCGCGCGAGCGGCCCGAGGAAGCGGCGATCCTCTACTTCGAGACGGCGATCAGCCACCGCGAGGCCGGCGACCTCGCCCACGCGCTTGCCGCCGCGCTGAGCGCCGACCTCGGCCTCGAGCCCGGCGACCGGGTGGCGCTGATGCTGCAGAACGTCCCCCAGATGGCGATCGCCGTGCACGCCGTCTGGCTGGCCGGCGGGGTGGTGAGCACGGTCAACCCGATGAACAAGCGCCGCGAGCTCGAGCACCAGCTGAACGACGCCGGCGTGCGGATCGCCTTCTGCCTCGAGTCCCTCTACGCGGCGCTCGACGCGGTGCGCGATACGACGCCGCTGCGCCACATCGTCACCGCCTCCGAGCTCGACCACCTCGACGCCGTCCCCGACGCCCTCAGCGAACACGAACGGCGGCCCTGCCCGGGTGGCCTGGCGATGGCGGACCTGCTGGCGGCGCACGCCGGGGAGCGGGTCGCGCCGAGCTCACCCGAGCCCGGCGACCCGGCCCTGGTGACCTACACCTCCGGCACCACCGGGATCTCGAAGGGCGCCGTCAACACCCACGGCGCGATCGTCCACAACGCGGAGGCGATGACCCGCTGGTTCGACCTGGGGCCGGGGGACGTGACCGTGGCGATGGCGCCGCTCTTCCACATCACCGGCCTGGTCTGCCACCTGGCGACGGCGCGGACGAGCCTGACCCCGCTGCTGCTGCTCCACCGCTTCGAGCCGGGCGAGATCCTGCGGCTGATCGAGCGCTGGCGCGGCACCTACGTGATCGGCCCGCTGACCGCGTTCATCGCGATGCTCGCGCACCCCGACTTCGCCGCGCGCGACCTCTCCTCGCTGACCAAGGTCGCCAGCGGCGGCGCGCCGGTGAACCCGGCCACGGTCGAGCGCTGGGAGCGGGCCACGGGTGCCTACATGCACAACACCTACGGGCTGACCGAGTCGGCGGCGCCCTGTCACCTGGTCCCGGCCGGAGCCAGGAGCCCGGTCGATCCCGAGAGCGGCGCCCTCTCGATCGGCGTTCCGATCCCCAACACCGCGGCGAAGATCGTCGGCATCGAGGACGGCGCCGAGCTGGCCGCCGGCGAGATCGGCGAGATCGTCGTCCGCGGGCCCGGCGTGACCAGCGGCTACTGGCGCCGGCCCGAGGAGTCCGCCCACGCGCTACGCAGCGGCTGGCTCCACACCGGCGACGTCGGCAAGCGCGACGAGCAGGGCTGGTTCTACGTCGTCGATCGCATCAAGGACATGATCAACGTCTCCGGCTACAAGGTCTGGCCGCGCGACGTCGAGGACGTCCTCTACCAGCACCCGGCGGTCCTCGAGGCGTGCGTGGTCGGCGTGCCCGACGATTACAGGGGGGAAACGGTCCGCGCCTACGTCACCCTGAAAGCCGGGCGCGAGGCGACTCCAGACCAGCTGATCGCCCATTGCCGCGAGGCGCTGGCCGCCTACAAGGCCCCCTGCGAGGTCGCCTTCCTCGACGAGATCCCGAAGACCCTCACGGGGAAGGCGCTGCGGCGGGAGCTGCGCGAGCGCGGCTGAGCCCCGCCGCGACGTCGGCGACGGAGCGGGTGTCGAGCTCCGAGAGCGCGTCGCCCAGCCGCCGAACCTCCTCCGCGGGAAGCGCCAGGGAGGCGTTGCGGCGGAACTTCTCCCGCAGCTCGTCGGCGCCCATCGGGTTGGCCGGGCCGCCGCGCGGGCGCAGGACCAGCTCTTCGAAGGTGCGACCGCCGGCCCTGGCCCTGATGCCGCCCGAGAGGTCGTTCCCGTTCTCGAAGTCGACCACCTCGTAGGAGACCCTGGCGGCGATCTCGAGGATCCGCTCGTCTTCGATCGCGGCGGGCGTGAAGGCGTCGACGCCGAGCTCACCGCGAACGAGCAGCGCGCCGATGCAATACGGGAGGCTGAACTTGGCGTCGTAGGGGGTGGCCGGGCGCTTCTTGCGCTGCGCCGGCTCCAGCACCAGCTCGACGGCGACGTCGCCGGGAACGAGGGCGACCATCTCCTCGACCTCGCCGGCGCCGATCCCGGCACTCGCCACCGCGTCGAGCACGGCGTGGGTGCAGTGGCAGGACGGGTACGGCTTGAAGGCAATCTGGGTCGTCTCCCAGCGCGAGCCGAGCTCGGCGGCGAGGCCGGACTCGTCGAACTCGCCGACGTGGGAGGCGAGCAGACCGAAGCGGCCCTCGAGCACGCTGGCCGGCCCGGTCGCGCCGTGCGATGCGAGCGCGGCCGCGGTGATGCCGGCGAATGCCGCCCAGCCGGCGTGCAGGGGCTTGGTCTGGGAGCCGTCGGCGAGGAACTCCATCAGGCCCGAGGCCTGGCTGCCGGCGATGCCGAGCGCGTTCGCGGTCTGCTCGGCGGAGAGGCCGCGCAGGCGCGAGGTCGCCGCGGCCGCGGCGAAGACGCCGCAGACCGAGGTCGGGTGGAATCCGCGCCGGTGCAGGGCGCCGGGATTGGCGAGGCCGATCCGCGAGGAGATCTCATAGCCCGCGATCGCGGCGGCGAGCGCATCCTCCCCCGCGGCGCCGAGCGCCTCGCCGACGGCGAGCACGGCGGCGGCCACGACGGCGCTCGAATGGACCAGCGCCACCTCGTGGGTGTCGTCGAAGTCGAGGGCGTGCATGAGGGAGCCGTTGGCGAGGGCCGCCGGCCCGGCCCCGACCCGCCGCGGCAGCCCGAGGGCGGTCGCCTCCGGCTCCCCGCCCATCTCCAGGGCGACCGCGCGCGGCGCGGTCAGCTCGTCGAAGGAGAGCGCCGCCAGGCCACTGCCGACCGCGTCGAGGATGTGGAGCTTTGCCGCCTCGACCACCGCGGCGGGGATCTCCGGAAGCTCCAGCGCCGAGGACCACTCGGCGAGACTCTCGGCTGCGCAGATGCCTTCCCTCTCCCGGTCCATCGCCAGGCTGATTCTGGCACCCGCCGCGGTGCGGCCGTTGGGCGAGACCTTGCCCCGGGACGTGTGGCCGTTGTGTAGGGTCGGGTGGGTGCTCCCCGTACGGGTTGTCCAGTTGGGAGGGGTCACGGAGTGTTCACGTGTGAGCGGTGCGGAAGTTCCTACAACTCGATGCGTGCGGCCGCGACGCAGAACTGCCCGCGCTGCCAGATCCGCGACCGGGTTTCCGCGCCGCTGACGCTGAAGCTCTTCGACCTCCCGCTCAAAGGCGAGCTGGACTCACCTGATCCCGATTCTCCGGCTCCGCCGCCTGGGGAGTCGAAATCGCCCGAGCTTCAAGCCTGAGACTCTCCCCCCGGACCGCCAAAGTGGCGCATCGGGCCGCGGCGAAGCGCCGTGGCGAACAAACTTCGCCCCCCGGCCTCCCGGCTCTGACAAGCTGCAGGAGAAGTGGCCGCCCCCTCGCTGAAAAACTACGTGGGCGGTGCCTGGGTGGAGTCGTCGAGCCCCGATCATCTCGACGTCACCGATCCCGCCACCGGCGCCGCCATCGCCCGGGTTCCGCTCTCCACCGCGGATGAGCTCGACCGCGCCGTCGCCGCCGCCCGCGCGGCCCTGCCGGCGTGGCGCGACGTCAGCGTGATCGAGCGCGCCCGGCGCCTGTTCGCCCTCCGCGAAGGGCTCGACCGCCGGCGCGAGGACCTCGCCCGCTCGGTCACGCACGAGATGGGCAAGACGATCGGCGACGCCCGCGCCGAGGTCGCGCGGATGATCGAGATGGTCGAATGCGCCTGCGCGATCCCGACCACGATCCAGGGCCGGGTCGCCGAAGACGTCTCCCGCGGGGTCGACTGCGAAACGGTGCGCCAGCCGGTCGGCGTCTGCGCCGCGATCGTCCCCTTCAACTTCCCGGCGATGGTCCCCTTCTGGTTCCTGCCGTTCGCGATCGCCTGCGGCAACGCCTTCGTCCTCAAGCCCTCCGAGCAGGTCCCGATGACCCAGCAGCTCGCCTTCGAGGCGCTCGACGAGCTCGGCCTCCCGCCCGGGGTCGTCAGCCTCGTCAACGGCGGCCGCGAGATCGTCGAGGGGATCCTCGACCACCCGGGCATCGACGCCGTCAGCTTCGTCGGCTCGGCGCCGGTGGCGCGGCTCGTCTACGAACGGGCGGCGCGGGCCGGCAAGCGGGTGCAGGCGCTGGGCGGGGCCAAGAACCACATGGTCGCGATGCCCGACGCGGTGCTCGGCCGGACCGTCGAGGGGATCGTCGGCTCCTCCTTCGGCGCCGCCGGGCAGCGCTGCATGGCCGGCTCGGTCCTGGTCACTGTCGGCAGCGCCGGCGAGCGGCTGCTGCCGCCGCTGGTCGAGCGCGCCCGCGAGCTCGTCGTCGGTCCCGGGATCGAGGAGTCCTCGGAACTGGGGCCGGTGATCTCCGCCGCCGCCCGCGAGCGCATCGGCGCGGCGATCGAGCGCGCGGTCGCCGACGGCGCCGAGCTGCTGCTCGACGGCCGCGAGACCGATCCCGGCCCAGCCGGGAGCCTGCTCGGGGCGACGATCCTCGGCGGCGTCGATCCCTCCTCGGAGGCGGGGTCCGAGGAGATCTTCGGCCCCGTGCTCTCGGTGGTCGAAGTCGGGACCCTGGCCGAGGCGATCGAGACCGTCAACCGCGGCCGCTTCGGCAACGGAGCCTCGATCTTCACCGAGTCCGGCGCCGCCGTCCGCGCCTTCAGGCGCGACTTGGAGGCCGGGATGATCGGCGTCAACATCGGCGTCGCCGCCCCGGTCGCCTTCTTCCCCTTCAGCGGCTGGAAGGACTCCTTCCTCGGCGACCTCCACGCCCACGGCCCCGACGCGGTCGAGTTCTACACCCGCAAGAAGACCGTCACCAGCCGCTACTTCTCCGGCGACGCCGCCGGCGGCGAGTACTTCGTCGAGCGCGGCGACTGAGGCGGGGCCTCAGCCCGCCGGCACGACCCGCACCTGACCGAGCAGGCGGTCGATCTCCTTCAGGTGCCCGCTGCCGAGGCCGTGGCGGGTGACGTTGAGCGCCCCCGCCGCGACGGCGAGCCGCAGCGCCTCCTCCAGCTCCATGCCGGCGGCGAGCCCGACCCCGAGGGCGGCGAACATCGAATCGCCGGCACCGCTCGCGTCGACCTCGGTGAAGCGCGGCCCGGCGACTTCGAGCAGGCGCTCGCCGACCAGCGCCAGCGCCGGCTCGGGGCCGCGGGAGACGAGCACGCTCTCGGCCCCGTCGCGATTCAGCCGCCGGATCGCCGGACCGACGTCGGCGAGATCGGCCGTGAGCGCGAGCCCCTCGGCGCGCAGCTCCTCGGCGCTGAGCTTGAGCACGTCGAGGCCGCCCTCGAGCGCCGCCCGCAGCGGCGAGCCGCTGAGATCGGCGAGGACGCGGCGGCCGTTGGCGCGAAGGTCGGCGGCCAGGCGGGCGTAGGTGTCGGCCGGGAGCACGCCCTCGTGCCGTGGCCCGGTCAGCAGCATCGCGTCGCAGGCCAGCCCCGCCGTCGCCGCCACCCCGTATAGCTCGTCGAGCTCGTGGCGGCGCAGGCCGGGGCTCTGGGTCTCGATGATCGGCTGCCGCTCGCCGCTGCGGCGGTCGTGCAGGTAGGAGCCGTTGGCGCCACCGGTGCGCACGGCGAGGACCTCGATGCCCCCGGTGTCGAGAAGCGCCCGCAGGACATCGCCCGACTCGCCGCCCAGCGGCACGCAGAGGGAGACCCGGGCCCCGAGGCTGGCGGCTAGCCGGGCGACCCAGAAGCCCTGGCCGCCCGCGTGGTAGTGGACTTCGCCGCCGTCGGGGCCGTTCTCGACCGTGACGGTGAGGATCGGCGAGGGGGCGAAGACCGCGACCGAGCAGTGCTGGAAACCGGTCAACCGATGATCGGGCGAAGATCTTCGGGGAGGTTCGCACGGATGTCGTCGATCTCCCCCGCGGAGACGTGACGGCGCAGCACCGTGGCCGCGGCGCCGACCCCGAACGACGCGGCGGTCTCGCCGTCGAGCGATGCCTCGGAGGCGACCCGGGAGAGGAAGTCCGCGAAGCCGTCGTACTTGACCGGGGTCCGGCTCGGATCCCAGCCCTCGTAGTAGATGCCCCGGATCAGCTCCGGCAGCTGGGCCGCCAGCTGGGCGGCCTCGTCGACCGGGAGCCGGTCTCGAAGCGCGTGCAGGTAGGCGCGCAGGACCCGGTAGGCGTACTGGTGGTCCTCGGTCCCCAGCTCCCCGGCGACGTCGTCAAGCCAGAGATGGGCCTTCTCGACACTGCGCTCGATGATGCTCGGCTCGGTCATGGGTCGAAACGTACGGCCTCGAGGGTCGCCCGGCATCAGTGGAAAACCGAATTCCGAGCGTCTCCTGCCCCCTAGCCACGCAGGGCGCGCAGGGCGTTGAGGATCACCGCGAGGTCGATCCCCTCCTGCAGCAGTGCGCCCGCCACCGGGGGCAGGTAGCCGAAGGCGGCGACCGCCATCGCGGCGAGGCTCATTCCCATCCCGGCAAAGACGCTCTGGCGTGCGATCAGCAGCGCCCGCCGGCCGGCGTGGATAGCATCGGCGACCCGGTCGACGCGGTCGACGGTGATCACGGCGTCCGCGGTCTGGGAGGAGACCGTCGCGCCGGCGACGCCCATCGCCACGCCCATGTCCGCGAGCGCGAGGGCCGGTGCGTCGTTGACCCCGTCGCCGACCATCATCACCGGGCTCAGGTTGCGATCCTCGTGCAGGCGACGTATGACCTCGAGCTTGTCCTCCGGCGTCTGTTCCGCGTAGACGCGATCGATCATCAGTTCGCGACCGATTCGCTCGGCGACGGAGCGGCGATCGCCGGAGACCATCGCCACGTGGCTCACCCCTTCGGAGCGCAGCCGCTCGACGATTCCCGCGGCGTCGGGCCGCAGCTCGTCCGCCATCGCAATCACCCCGGCCACATGTCCGTCGATGGCGACGTGCACGCGCGCCTCGCCGGACCCGCGACCGTCGATCACGGCGGCGGACGCGATCTCCTCGGCCGGCACGCCGACCGCCCGCAGGAAGGCACGGCTGCCGACCGCGACGCGATGCTCGTCGACCGTGCCCGCTATCCCCTGCCCCGGATCCTCCTCGATCTCGGTTGGAATGGTGAGCGTGAGCTCGGCCTCCTCGGCCGCGCGCACCAAGGCCTCGCCGAGCACATGCGCCGACATGCGGTCGACCGAGGCCGCCGCGCGCAGCAACTCGGCCTTCTCGATTCCCGGCCGGGTGACGATTTCCCGCACCTCGGGGCTGCCGACCGTCAGGGTCCCGGTCTTGTCGAAGAGCACCGTCCGCACTTCACCGAGCGTCTCGATCGCTCCCGCACCCTTGACGACGACCCCGGCGCGCGCCGCGCGCGACAGCCCCGAGACGAGGGCGATCGGCGCCGCCAGGATCAGCGGGCACGGCGTGGCGACGACGACCACCGCGAGCGCCCGTACCGGATCGCCGCTGGCCGCCCAGGCGGTCCCGGCCACGAACATGGTCGCCGGCAGGAAGAAGCCCGCGTAGCGGTCGGCCATCCGGACCAGCGGCGCGCGCTCCGCCTCGGCCTGCTCGACGAGCCGCACCAGGGCGGCGTAGGCGCTCTCGGCCGCGGGCCGATCGGCCCTCACCTCGAACGGCGACCCGGCGTTCGAGGTGCCGCTCAGGACCGGCATCCCCTGCTTGATGTTCACCGGCAACGGCTCGCCGCTGAGAGCGCTCGTGTCGACCACGCCCTCGGGACTCAGGATCGTGCCGTCGATCGGGATCACCTCTCCGGTGCGGACCAGGGCGACGTCGCCGACCTCGACCTGCTCCACGGGAACGTCGCGGAAACCGTCGGGCACGCGCAGGCGGGCGATCTTCGGAGCCCGTTCGACGAGCGCGGTCAGCTCGCGGCGGGCGCGCGCCGATGCGACTTCCTCCAGCGCCAGGCCCCCCGAGAACATCAGTCCGATCACCACGCCGGCCAGCAGTTCGCCCAGCGCGAGCGCCCCGACCATCGCGACCAGCGCGATCGTGTCGACGCCCATGTGCCGTTCGACGAGAACCGTTCGAGCGACTTCGATCGCCAGCTCGACGGCGAGAAGCGCGACCGCGGCTCGCCAGACGGCGTCACCGGCGCCCGGCTGTCCCGCGATATGCAGCCCGCCGCCGATCACGAGCGCGGCGAGGGCGATCCCGGCGAGGAGCCGGGCGCGATGGGCCACGAGCCACCTGAGCCGGGTGGCGAGCCCGGTGCGGCCCATCAGGCGCCGGCGCTCGGCGGCGTCGCCTCGGCCCGCTCGATCGCCGCCGCCAGGCGCTCCAGATCCTCGGCGCCCATCGCGTCCTCGATGAGCGGGAACAGCTCCCGCTCCTCGAACCGCACGTGGTCGTGCAGCAGCGTGCCGAGCACCTCCTCCTCGACGCGGAAGTGGCGCTGGCCGTGCTCCCACCAGAACTCCAGGAAGGATCGCGTCGCCTCCTCGAGGTCGCTCGCCTCGCGCAGCTTCTTGGCGGCGAGCAGCGCCCCGAGGTGCTCGCGGGAGAGCGGGCGCAGGGCCTCGGCTCGCTTCATCCCGAAGTCCCCTGGGTGAGCGGCGGCTGCTCGCCCTCGACCCAGCGCGAGGCGCCGTCGCGCTCGACTTCGCGCTTCCAGATCGGCGCCTCGGCCTTGATCCGGTCGATCGCTTCACGGGCCCCGGCGAACGCTTCCCCCCGGTGCGGGGCGGAGACGGCGATGATCACCGACGGCTCGCCGAGCTCGACGGCCCCGGTGCGGTGCTCGGCCGCGGCGGCCTCCAGCCCGTGGCGCTCGACGCAGGCGCCGAGGATCTCCGCCATCCGCTTCTCGGCCATCTCCGCGTAGGCCTCGTAGTCGAGGCTGGCGACCTCGCGAGTGACGCCCTGAAAGGTGACGACGGCGCCGGCGCCGGGGCTGGCGACCGAGCGGACCAGCGCGTCAAGCGAGAGTGGCCCTCCGGTGACGCGGACGTGGGGGCCGGCGCCGCCGCTGATCGGCGGGATCAGGGCCAGCTCGTCGCCGGGGCCGAGTGGGGTCTCGGGGCCGGCGGAGGCGCGGTTGACCGCCATCCGCACCGGCAGCCGCTCGAGCAGCTCGGCCAGCGCCGGCAGGCCGCTGAGCTCCTCCAGGGCGTCGGCCACCGTCGCGCCCTCCGCCAGCGCGATCTCGATCGAGTCGCTTCCGGCCCGCTCGCGGAGAACTGCGAAGAGGCGCACGCGCACGCTCATAGGGCAACCTCCCCCTTGTTCTTCTGAGATTGAGAGGCCGAGCGCAG
>JBBDYP010000043.1:0-32600 GCA_040900615.1 Solirubrobacterales bacterium
TAGCGCGCACCGTTCGGGTCGGTGAGGTCCCCGGTTCAAATCCGGGCGCCCCGATTGGCAGCATCCTTCCGTCGTCCCAGCACCGCCCCGCACAGCCGCACCGCAGCAGGCATGGCGGGGCGGTCTTGCGGGACGGTGCGGGGGCATCTGTGATGCAGGAGTGATGCAGCCGCCCGCGGTTGAGTGATGCATCTTCCAGCGGGTCGCGGCGCCGAACATTCCTCACTCCATACGCTCGAGCATCAAGCTGATTTAGATCGCTGGCTGGAACCAGCCGTGCCCATGAAAAGGAAGCCCGCTCAGAGAGCGGCTTCCGCGTGTCGGGAACCATTCAGAGGTAGCGATGAGTAGCAGTCGCAGTGCAGGCTCCCGGTCATGCAGTCCTAAACGATACCTTGTTAGAATCAGCCTAATTAACAGGTACAGCGTTATGACTGCAGCTCCGAGAAAGAACCCCTTCCGACCGGGCGTCGGGACTCGCCCGTTGCATTTGGCGGGGCGCGACGGGCCAATGCGCCGATTCGCGGCGATGTTGCGGGCCGCTCCTGAGCAGCCGGCGAACATGAGGCTCACGGGACTTCGCGGCGTTGGGAAGACCGTTCTCCTCGGTGAGTTCCAGGTAATCGCCGAGAGAGAAGGCTGGGCGTCAGCGCTGCTCGAGCTCCAACCGGGACACAACGGCGAGGAACCGCTTGTCGCAGGGATCACCACCCTGGCGCGGGAAGCGAAAGAACGTCTTTCCCGCGTGGAGCGGATCAAGAATGCCCTGGGCAACGCCGCCCGACAAGCGGGCACCCTTGGGGTTGGATGGGACGAATTCCAGATCACGTACGACCCGATCGGCGGGCAGGAGCGAGAGGACATTACGCGCGCACTGTTCGAGGTCGTCGAGATGGCGGTTGAGAAGGGCAGGACCGGATTTGTCCTGCTTCTTGACGAGGCCCAGGTCGTCCGTGACGAGAACAACTCCTCGGGGGATCACCCGCTTTCGATGTTCATCTCGTCGGTGGCCGCCCTTCAGAAACGTGAGCTCCCTATCGGTCTGGTGCTCTGCGGACTGCCCACCTTGACCGGCAACCTCCTCAAGGCGCGCTCCTACACCGAGCGCATGTTCCGAGGAGAAGAGATCGCGTCCCTGGCCGGAGACGATGCACGAGAAGCGTTTACTCAACCGCTCGCCGATCGGGGAGGCTTCACCGCGAGCGATGACCTGGTGGAGGCCGTGATCAACGAGGTCGAGGGATATCCCTATTTCATCCAGCTCTGGGGGGCGGAGCTCTGGGACGCCGCCGACATCGGAGGCGTTGACGAGTTGACGATGCCGTTGCTCGAGGCGACCCGCGAGGACATCTATCGACGGGTCGACCTCGATTTCTACAGTCCACGGGTCGAGACCCTCACCCCGGCCGAGCAGGACGTCCTCCTGGGCACCGCCGCTGCCGAATACCCCCCGCTGGTTGTTTCGAAGCTAAATGACACCATCAACAAGACGCCGGCGAACATCAACGTGCTGCTTGGCCGCCTGGTTGAGGCAGGGGTGCTCTATCGCCTGCGAAAAGGCGAGTACGAGTACACGGCTCCGCGTTTTCGCGATTACCTAATTCGCAGGGTCTCCGAGGAAACCGAGCAGACCCGGACGCTCTTCTAGCGAAGGCCAGCGAAGGGCGTTTCCGCTGGCGCCGGCGAATCACCCATGCGCCGAAGGCATGTCCCAGGCGCTCGACAAGCGATGTTCCCGACCGCCGCGATGACCGTCTCTTCAGCGGGATGCAGATGTGATGCACCGGCTGCCTCAAATCGGCCCCCCTACTTCGACACCCCAGTCGTGTGGGGAGGGAGCTGACGGCCGGCGATCCCGATTGCCGCACCGGCGGGGGGCATCGCTAGGGTCTCGGCATGGACGCTGCCAGCGCCTTCGAGGCGCACGAGGTCGACCTCCATGGGCACAGGGCGGTCTACCGCATCGCCGGCAGCGGCCCGACCGTCGTCCTGGTCCACGGGATGGTCAACTCCTCCCGCCACTGGGAGGCGGTCGCCTCGCGCCTAGCCGAGTCCCACACGGTCGTCGCCCCCGACCTGGTCGGTCACGGCGACTCCGCGACGCCGCGCGGCGACTATTCGCTCGGGGCCCACGCCGCGACCATCCGCGACCTGCTGACGACGATCGGGGTGGAGCGGGCGACGATCGTCGGGCACTCGCTCGGCGGCGGCGTGGCGATGCAGTTCTTCTACCAGTTCCCGCAGCGGACCGAGCGCCTCGTGCTGATCTCCAGCGGCGGCCTCGGAGACGAGGTCAGCCCGCTGCTGCGCGGGGCCGCCCTGCCCGGCTCGGCCACGCTCCTGCGCCTCGCCACCCGGCCGCGGCTGGTCGGCGCGATCGCCGGCGCGGGCGCTCGGCTTCGATCCCGCGGCAACTCGACCGGCGTCTACCTGCAGGCCGTCGCGCGGGCGCTGGGGCCACTGCAGGAGCCGGGCTCGCGGCGCGCCTTCCTGCAGACCCTGCGCTCGGTGATCGACGTCCAGGGGCAGCGGGTCAGCGCCCGCGACCGCCTCTACCTGCTGGGCGACATGCCGACCCTGATCGTCTGGGGAGAGCGCGACCGCACGATCCCGATCGCACACGGGCTCGAGGCCGAGCGCTCGATCCCCAACTGCCGCTTCGAGACGCTGCCCCGCGCCGCGCACTTCCCGAACCTCGAAGACCCCGAGGGGCTGGCGGACGTGCTTCGCGACTTCCTGGCGACTACCTCCCCGGCTCGAATCGACGATTCCGAGTGGGGAGACGTGATCGGGCGGCGTGCCCGGGCGCGGATCCACCGAGTCGCCTGAGCCGGCCTATTCGACTTCGGCGATCGCGCGCTCGATCTCGCCGAGTGCCGCTCCGTCCTGCAGCGTGATGGTCCCGTTCGGGCCGGTGACGATCGCCGCCTGGCGGGTGCGGATGCCGAGGTCCCTGCCGAGTTCCTCGTAGCCTTCCAGCCGCCTCGCGATCGGACCGCCGGGGCCGCCGTTCTCCTCCAGCGCGGCCTCCCATTCCGGGCCGTTCAGCTCCTCGACACCGGCGGCGACCGAGTCGAGGAAGTCCTGGTCGACGCCGAAGCGCTTCGCTTCGTCCTGGTTGCGGAAGAAGAGATAGACGTACGGCCAGCCGTACCCCTGTTCGGCCGCGGCCTCGGCGCCGTAGAAGCCGATCTCCTCGGGGCTTTCGCTGTTCGAGTAGTGCCGGTAAAGCAGCTTGACGTCGCCGGGACGAGCGTAGTCCTCGACAAGGCTGGGGATCGTGCTGAGGAAGTCCTCGCGGCAATCCGCGCACTGCAAGTCGTTGAACACCTGGATCGTCACCGGCGCGTCGGAGGAGCCGATCCGGTCCCCTTCCTGCGGCACACCGCCGAAGATCCGCTGGGCATCGGTGATGCCGGCGACGTCAACGACCGCGGGGCCCGGCTTCTGGGTCGCGACCAGGACCACCAGATAGCCCAGCCCGAGCATGGCGACGGCGAAGATGGCGATCACCCAGAGGCGGCCCCTGCGGGGAAGCGCTTTGACGGCGATTTCAGACATCGCGCCCATTATCCCGACCCAAGCCTCCGGGGAACCCGCAACGTGCGGCCGTAGCGATTGACACGTCCGCGGCTGGGGATAAACATGGGATACCCGATTTCAACCAATGGGAGGTCTCCATGGCCCATCACCTGACGCCCAGCGAGCTCGCCGACCAGCTGCAGATGCAACAGCAGGAGGTGATCGGAAAGTGCGTCGAGATGGGCGTCCCGATCTTCCACGGGCGGATCGACCGGAACCTCTTCGAGACCTCGATGCGCCACCAGGCCACGACCGGGTCCCTCCGGACTGGCTCCGCGGCCAGACACTGAATAGACTCCCCCGAATGGAGGGGAGGGGTACCAGGTCGAAGACGCTCGCGGATCTTCTGCCGCGAGCAGCCGAGATGTACGGGAACAGTCCCGCCGTGCGCTACAAGGACGGCGCCGGGTGGGTGAACCGCAGCTTCTCGGAGGTGGTCGAGATCGTCCGGCCGCTGGCCCTCGGACTCACCGAGCTGGGAGTCGAGAAGGGCGACCGCGTCTCGATCCTCGGCAACACCCGGCCGGAGTGGACCTACTTCGACTTCGCGGCGCTCTCGATCGGAGCGACCGTGGTCCCGATCTACCAGACCAACTCGCCCGAGGAGTGCCGCTACGTCCTCGACAACTCCGACGCCAAGGTCGTCGTCGTCGAGGACGGCGAACAGCTGCAGAAGATCCGCGAGGTCCGCAGCGCCCTGCCACAGCTCCAGCACGTGGTCCTGATGACCGGCGAGGCCGAGGACGCGATCTCCTCGGAGGACCTGACGGCCAGGGGGAGCGCGGTCGATCCCTCGCGCTGGGAGCAGCGCTACTCGGCGGTGGCCCCGGCCGACATCTGCACCTTCATCTACACCTCCGGCACGACCGGACCGCCGAAGGGCTGCATCATTAGCCACGGCAACTACCGGGCGATGCTCGACATGGTCAACTCGACCAGCGTCATCGAAGGCGAAGACGTCACCTACCTCTACCTGCCACTCGCCCACTCCTTCGCGCTGCTGATCCAGCTGGGCAGCTTCGACCTCGGCGCCACGATCGCCTACTGGGAGCGCGATCCGCTGCAGATCCTGCCCAACCTGGCCGAGCTGAAACCGACCTACTTCCCCTCGGTCCCGCGAGTCTTCGAGAAGATCTACACCGCCGCCAACAGCGGGATGGAAAAAGCGGGGGGGCTGAAAAGGGCCATCTTCCACTGGGCGATCAGGATCGGCGCCAAGGTGCGCGAGGCCGAACGGGGGGGTCGCAAGCCGGGCTTCCTGCTCAAGCGCCAGTACGCCTTCGCCGACAAGCAGGTGCTGTCGAAGATCCGCAACCTCTTCGGCGGCCAGCTGCGGCTGGCCGTCTCCGGCGCCGCCCCGATCAACCCCGAGATCCTGCGCTTCTTCGACGCCGCCGGCGTCCTCGTCCTCGAGGGCTGGGGGATGACCGAGACCTCGACCGCGGCGACGATCTCGACCCCGGACGACTACAAGGTCGGCACGATCGGCAAGCCGTTCCCCGGTTGCGAGGTGAGGATCGCCGAGGACGGCGAGATCCTCGTCAAGGGCCCCAACGTCTTCCAGGGATACCACAAGAACGAGGAGGCGACCCGGGAGACGATCGTCGACGGCTGGCTCCACACCGGCGACATCGGCGAGATCGACTCCGACGGCTTCATCAAGATCACCGGCCGCAAGAAGGACATCATCATCACCGCCGGGGGCAAGAACATCACCCCGGCGAACCTCGAGGCCGAGATCAAGCAACAGCCCCTCGTCTCCCAGTGCGTCGTCGTCGGCGACCGGCGCCCCTACCTGGTCGCCCTGGTCACGCTGGACCCCGAAGAGGCTGTCGCCTATGCCAAGGAGCACGGCCTTCCCGAGGATCCGGTGCAGCTCGCCGCCAACCCCGACATCCGCGCCGCGATCGAGGCCCACGTCGAGAAGATCAACCAGAACTTCGCCCGCGTCGAGCAGGTGAAGAAGATCGCAATCCTCCCCCACGACCTCTCACAGGAGAGCGGTGAGCTGACCCCGACCCTGAAGGTCAAGCGGGCGGTCGTCGCCACCAAGCACGAGGACGAGATCGAGCAGCTGTACGCCGGTTAGCGCACCCGAAGAGGGGTCGGTAGACCCCCCTCACTCGCAACTCGTCGATGAAGAGTCTCTAGCTGTCGCCCCCTGGAGCTCCCCTCCTCCCGCGCAAAACGTTCGGGGGGTCTACCGACCCCTCTTCACGGGCCGCTGGCGGCGAGTAGCTCGCAGAGCATCGGGATGCTCTGCTGCAGCGCGAGATCGAGGTGGTCTAGTGACCCGAGTCGTCAGTTCGCAGGCATGACGCCCGATAGACGAGTCCGGGGGGTGGGCTTGTCGACGGGCCGAGCGCACACGCAGCCGACATTGACCCCACCCCAGTGTGGTGAATGTCGGAAGCGCCGCCGAGCCCACATGGGAGAGCGAGGCGCCGGGCGGGCGGGATGGCAGCGGATCAACGACTCAAGTCACTAGGCGGGGTGAGCGGGCGGCTCGTGCGGGAGGGGTGGGGTGCCCCTGGAGCGCGCGGCGTCCTGTTTTTCGCAGTGCCCGTCGGCGAGAGCTTCGACGTTAGCGGCGAAAAACCCAGCAAGCGGAAGGGGCACCCCACCCCTCCCTCGCAACAGCTTCCTCAGGACGCCTCGCCCGACTGCCGCAGCAGCACCGAGGTCGTCTGCTCCAAGACCCGCCGCCAGGCGGAGGTCTGCTCGGGCTCGACTTCGGCGGCGCGCTCGACCACGCGGCTGACGCGGCGCTCGGAGATCTCGAGGCCGTGGCGCTCGGCGATCTCCTTGTAGCGCTCGTAGTCCTTGGCGAGGGTGGCGGTGACCGATTCGAAGCCGTGGCGGGCGATCTTCAGCCGCCTCGAGTAGTCCATGATCGGGGTCCCGAACATCAGCTCGTCGTTGGGCTCCGGCTCGACGAGGATGATGTCGACCCCCGGGTAGCGCTCCTTCCATTGCTCGACCGACTGGTGCAGCCGCTGGTGGGCGATCAGGCGGAAGGTCTGGTTGGCGATCGCCGGCAGGCCCATGTCGGAGACGCGGCGGACACGATTGCCGAACACGGTCGGGATCGTCTTCTCGAAGTCGTTGACGTACGGCACCAGCGGGTTGACGACGATGATGAACTTGGCGCCCCTCTCCACCGCGATGTCGACGTTGGTCGTGGAGCGGATGCCGCCGTCGACCAGCTCGCGGCCCTTCAGGTCAACCGGCTTGTAGACGATCGGCAGCGCCGTCGAGCACTGGACGGCCTTGGAGATCGGCACGTCGTTCCAGTCGTCCTCGCCGAAGACGATCCGCTCGCAGGTGTCGAGATCCGTCGCCGTCAGGTAGAGCTCGGTGTCAAGCAGGCGGAAGTCGTTGACGCGCCCGTCGCCGGAGAGCACCTCGGCCACGTAGTCGTTGAGGCCAGAGCCCGAGTAGAGCCCGGTCGGCAGCGCCTCAGCCAGCCCGACGCCGATGTCGATCGCGGAGAGCTCGCCGATCCGCGCCAGTGAGCGAACCAGCTCCAGGGTCCGCAGTGGCAGTGCCGCGGCTTTCTGGAGGAAACCGAGGTAGTTGGGCTTCAGCACCTTGTCGAGGTCGAGGTCTTCCAGCTCGGAGGGGTCGCGCGAGTTCAGCACCTGCATCATCTCGTCGGGGCTGATGCCGTTGGCGAGCATCGCGGCGACGAAGGAGCCGGCGCTGGTGCCGACGTAGACGTCGAAGTTGTTGACGGTGCTGTTGACCGCGAGGAGGTCGAGTGCGCGCAGAGCGCCGATCTCATACACGCCCCCGGTGAAACCGCCGCCGCCCAGGACCAGAGCCGTCTTCGACGACTTTTTCCGGCCGCGGGCTTTGCGGCGTGGCTTCGACTCCATTGCGACGACTTTGCCCATGTAATGCGGGATTATCCCAGGCGGCCCGGCCGGCCGGGCCGCTACCTTCTTACGGTCTGGTGTTGAAACCGACAATGAGACGCGCAGCGTTCATCCTTGGCGCCGCATGCGCGGTCGCGCTACTGCTGGCGGGAACCGCCCAGGCGAGCAAGGTCTGCGACCAGATGCGCGGCTGGTTGAGGGAGGGTGGCGGACCGGCGAGCGGGCTGCTCGTGGTCGAGGCCGAAAGCGGCGAAGTCGTCTGCGGCAGCGCGGTCGGCAGCCAGCGGCCGCTGGCGTCGAACATGAAGCTGTTCACGACCGCGACCGCCCTCTCCCGGCTCGGCCCCGCCACGCGCATCCCCACCAAGGTCCTCAGCGATGGCCGTCTCGACGCCGACGGAACCCTCCACGGCAGTCTCTACCTGCAGGGCGGCGGCGACCCCACCCTGGGCACGCCGGCGTTCTACAACAGCTACCTGGCCGGCCTCGGCACCAACCTCTTCGCGCTGAAGCCGCAGATCCGCGCCGCGGGCATCGAGAGCATCACCGGCCGCCTCTACGCCGACGACACGATCTTCGACCGGCGCCGGGGCGTTGCCGACTCCGGCTACGCCACCAGCTCCTACATCGGCCCCCTCTCCGGCCTGGCCTTCAACTCCGGCTTCAGCGGCTCCACCGCGGCCAGCGGCTTCTCCTCGGACCCGGCGAAGCTGGCGGCGGCGAAGCTGGCTCGATCGCTGCGCGCCGCCGGCGTCGCCGTGCCCACTCAGGTGGCGCTGTCTCCGACGCCGGCCAACGCCGAGCGCGTGGCGATCGTCCGCTCCCCCACCCTGACCAAGATCGTCAACCTCACCGACGTCTACTCGGACAACTTCTTCGCCGAGACCCTGATCAAGCTGCTCGGCGCGCGGTTCGGGGGCGGCGGCACCACCGCCGCCGGGGCCGCCGTCGTCAGCGCCTTCGCGCGCGCACACGGCTCGGGCGTCCACGCCGTCGACGGCTCCGGCCTGACCCGCTCCAATCGCGCCTCGCCACAGCAGGTGGTCGACCTGCTGCTGGCGATGCGCGACGATCCAGCCGGCGACGAATTCATCCAGGACCTCGCCCTCGCCGGCCATGAGGGCACGGTCGACGACCGCATGCACGGCACCGCCGCCTACGGCCGTTGCCGGACCAAGACCGGCACGATCACCGGGGTCAGCAACCTCTCCGGCTACTGCTTCAACACCAGCGGCCGGGTGATGGTCTTCGCGATCCTGATGGGCAGCGTCGGCAACCTCAGCCTCGCCCACAGCGACCAGGACAGGATCGCCGGCGCGGTCGCCTCGTTCTAGGCCCCAGCGCGTCAGGCCGCCCCGAGCAGCGCCAGCAGGCCGGCTTCATCGAGCACCTCGGTGCCCAGCGACTCGGCCTTGGCCAGCTTCGAGCCGGGGCTCTCGCCGGCGACGACGTAGTCGGTCTTCTTCGAGACCGAGTTGACCACCTTGCCGCCGGCGTCCTTGACCATTGCCGCGGCCTGCTCGCGGGTCAGCTCGGGCAGGGTCCCGGTGAGCACCAGGGTCTTGCCCTCCAGCGGGCCGCCCTCGGTCCTGCGTTCGGAGGCGTCCTGCTCCAGCCGCAGGCCCTTGGCCTTCAGCTTCTCCACCAGCGCCCAGGTCTGCTCGTCGGCCAGCGACTCGGCGATCTGGACGGCCATGATCGGCCCCACTCCCTCGACCTCCTCGATCTGCTCGGGGTCGGCGAGGCGCAGGTCGTCGATCGAGCCGAAATGTTCGGCCAGGGCCTCTGAGGTCACGTAGCCGACCCCGGGCAGACCCAGCGCGTAGAGGGCGCGCTTGAACGGGCGCCGCCGGGAGGCGTCGATCGCCCCCACCAGGTTGCGGGCGGAGACCTCGCCGAAGCGCTCCAGGGCGACCAGCTTCTCCTCGGTCAGCTCGTAGATGTCGGCGACGTCCTCGATCAGGCCCTCCTCGAGGAAGCGCAGGGCCTGCTTCTCCCCCAGCCCGTCGATGTCCATCGCCCCCTTGCTGACGAAGTGCTTGACGTGCTGGAAGGACTGGCCGGGGCAGCCGGAGCGGTTGGGACAGATCGTGAAGACCGCCCCCTCGGGCTTCACGGTCTCGGTGCCGCAGGCCGGGCATTTCTTCGGCGGTCTCGGCTTGCGCGGGCTGCCCTTGCGCCGCTGGCTGAGCGGAGAGACCACCTGGGGGATCACGTCGCCGGCCCTCATCACCACGACCTCGTCCCCTACCCGCACGTCCTTGCGCTCCAGGTCCTCCTCGTTGTGGAGGGTCGCGGTGCTGACCGTGACGCCGCCGACGTGGACCGGCTCCAGCATCGCGAACGGCACCAGGTGCCCGGTGCGACCGACGTTCCAGACCACGTCGAGCAGCTTCGTCGTCGCCGTCGTCGGCGGGAACTTCCAGGCGATCGCCCAGCGCGGCTCGCGACCGACCACTCCCAGCTCCCGCCACAGCGCCCGCTCGTCGACCTTGACGACGACGCCGTCGATCTCGTAGTCGAGCTCCTCCCGCCGTTCCTCCCACCAGCGGCAGCGCGAGACGACGGAATCGATGCCGGGGTGATGGGCGGTGTCGGGGTTGACCTTGAACCCCCGCTGCCGCAGCCAGTCGGCCTCCTCGGTGTGGGTGGCGAGGTCGAGGCCGCGGACCGCGCCGATCCCGTAGCACCAGATCGAGAGCGGCCGTTCGGCGGCCAGGGCCGGGTCGAGCTGGCGGATCGAGCCGGCGGCCGAGTTGCGGGGGTTGGCGAAGGCCGGTTCACCCGCCTCGGCGCGGCGTTCGTTCAGCGCTTTGAAGTCGGCGATCGGCAGGTAGACCTCGCCCCGCACCTCGATCAGCGGCGGCGCCCCCTCGATGCTCAGCGGTATCGCCCCGATCGTGCGCAGGTTCTGGGTCACGTCCTCGCCGATCCGGCCGTCGCCGCGGGTGGCGCCGCGGGTCAGCATCCCGTTCTCGTAGGTCAGCGACATTGCCAGGCCGTCGATCTTCGGCTCGGTCGTGTAGCTGAACTCGGCGGCGGTGATGTCGAGCCGCTTCAGGTAGTTCGCCAGCCGCTTCTCCCAGGCCCGCAGCTCCTCCTCGTTGCGGGCGTTGGCGAGGGAGAGCATCGGCTCGGCGTGCTCGACCCGGGCGAAGCGTTCCAATGGCGGCGCCCCAACCCGCTGGGTCGGCGAGTCCGGCGTCTGCAGGTGCGGATGCTCCTGCTCGAGCGCCCTCAACTCGTCCAGCAGGGCGTCGTACTCGTCGTCGCCGATCTCGGGATCGTCGAGGACGTAGTAGAGATGATTGTGGTGGGCGAGGAGCGACCTCAGCTCCGCCGCCCGCTGCTCGGCGGAAGGGCTCACGCCGCCGGAGCGCTCGCCGCCAGCATCTCCTCGAAGCCCCAGCCGCGCAACCGCTCGATGCCGCCGTGGTCGGTGAGGTCGAAGTGAATCGGGGTGACCGCGATCTTCCCCTGCGCCACGGCGTAGAGGTCGGTCCCCTCGATCTCCTCGTAGCTGGGCTTCCAGCCGTAGATCTCGTAGTGGCGGCGCCCACCCCCGGACTCCTCTTCGACCAGCCTCAGCTCGTCGTTGTAGATGCGTTTGCCGAGCCGCGCCACCTCGATCCCGGTCGGCTCGCCGGCGGGGCAGTTGACGTTGATCAGCGTCGCCTCCGGCATCGACTCGGTGGCCAGCCGCGCGACCAGCTGAGCCGTGAAGGCGGCGGCTACGCCGAAGTCGAAGCGCCCGCTGACGTAGCCCATGCCGCCGCTGGAGGACTGCTGGGAGAGGGCGATGGCGGGAATCCCGAGGACGATTCCCTCCAGCGCCGCCGCGACGGTGCCCGAGTAGGTGATGTCGTCGCCGAGGTTGGCGCCGTGGTTGATCCCGGAGACGATCAGGTCGGGTCGGCCGCCGAGCAGTCCCAGCACGGCGAAGCGGACGCAGTCGACCGGGGTGCCGCCGGTGGCGAAGCCCGTGTGCCCGTCGCCGAACTCGACTTCCTCGACGCTGAGCGGTGAGCGGGTGGTGATGCTGCGGGCGGAGGCGCTGCGGTTGGAGTCCGGAGCGATCACATCGACGATGACGTCGTCCAGCTCGCGCAGCGCCCGCCGGGCCGCCTGCAGCCCGGGGGCGGAGATGCCGTCGTCGTTGGTGAGGAGGATGCGCACGGTCTCGATTCTAGGTGTCGGAGATACTGCGGCTCGATGCCGACTGCCAGGCTGGACATCGAATACGACGGCTCCGGGTTCCGGGGCTGGGCGAAGCAGCCCGGGTTGCGCACGGTGCAGGCCGAGCTGGAGACCGCCCTGGAGACCGTGCTGCGCGAGCCGGTGGACCTGACGGTCGCGGGACGCACCGACACCGGCGTCCACGCCCTCGGTCAGGTAGCCAGCTTCGAGACGAGTGCGGAGGTCGCCGCCGACCTGGCGCGGCGGCTGAACGGGGTCGGGCCGGCGGATATCGCCGTCACCGCCGCGTCCCGGGTCGAAGACGGCTTCGACGCCCGCCGCGACGCCCGCTCCCGCAGCTACCGCTACCGGGTGCTGGCTCGCTCGGCCCCGAGCCCATTCGAGCGTGGACGCGCCCTCTGGTGGCCGCACCGGGTGGACGGCGAGGCGCTCGACGCCTGTGCCGCCGCCCTGCCGGGCGCACACGACTTCACCGCCTTCACCCCCACCCAGACCGACCACGTCCACTTCGAGCGCGACATCCTCGCGGCCTCCTGGGGGCAGGTCGCCGACGTCCTCTCCTTCAGCGTCACGGCCGACGCCTTCATGCGCAACATGGTCCGCGTCCTGGTGGGCACCATGCTCGAGGTCGCCTCCAGCCGCCGCACCGTGGAGAACTTCACGGCGCTCCTCCAAGGTGCCCCTCGCTCAGCCGCGGGCGACACGGCCCCGCCCCACGGCCTGTACTTGGAGTCAGTCGCCTACGACTGAGCTCGTCCCTCGAGTGGGCTGCCGAAGCGGGCGAGAGGTGCCTCTCGAACTGGCGGATACTCAAATCAGCCCGAAGGGCTGATTGTCAGGGCGAGAGGCACCTCTCGCCCGCGCCCGCTAAACCAACTCGAGGTAAACCATCTCCGTCGAGTCCGAGCGCCTCGGCCCCAACTTGACGATGCGGGTGTATCCACCCGGCCGCGTCGCGTACCGCGGCGCCACCTCGTCGAACAGCTTGTGGACGATGAACTTGTCGTTGTGCAGCGTCGCCAGCGCCTGCCTGCGGGCGTGCAGGTCGCCGCGCTTGGCGAGCGTGATCAGCTTCTCGACTTCGGGCTTGACCGCCTTGGCCTTGGCCTGGCTGGTCTGGATCCGCTCATGCTCGATCAGCTGCTTCGAGAGGTTCGACAGCAGCGCCTCGCGATGGGCAGCGTCACGGCTGAGCTTGTTCCGCTTCTTGCGATGGCGCACAGGGTTCTCCGCTCCGCTCTTGCCGTTGCCTCAGTCTTGCTGGAGATCGAGGCCGCGGGCGTGCAGGGTCTCGATCACTTCCTCGATCGACTTCTGTCCGAAGTTCGGAATCGCGTTCAGTTCCGCGCGCGACTTCCGCACCAAATCGCCGACCGTCTGAACGCCGGCGCGCTTGAGGCAGTTGTAGGAGCGGACGCCGAGTTCGAGCTCCTCGATCAGGATCTCGTCGAGGCCGTTGTTGCTGGCCACTCCTTCACCGCCGACCGAGGAGAGCGCATCCGCGGGGATCGCCGCCACCGGCGGACGCGCGGTCAGCTCCTCCACCCGCTCGGCGTCGGTGAAGATCGCCAGGCTCTTGATCAGGATCTCTGATGCCTCGCGCAGCGCCGCCGCGGGCTCGATCGAGCCGTCGGTCTCGAGGTCGAGAGTGAGTTTGTCGAAGTCGGTCCGCTGCCCGACGCGAGCGGCGGCGACCGCGTAGGACGCGCGCCGGATCGGCGAGAAGATCGAATCGATCGGGATCACGCCGATCGGCTGCTCGTCGGACTTGTTCTCTTCCGCCGGCGAGTAGCCGCGGCCACGGCCGATCGTCAGGTAGACCTCGAGTTTGGTTTTCTTCTCCAGCGTCGCGATCGGGGCCTCGGGGTTGAGGATCTCCACTCCGGACGGCAGGTCGATGTCCTTGGCCTTGACCTCGCCGGGGCCGGTGGCGACCAGCGGTGCCTCGACCTCGTCGGCGTCGGTGTGCATGCGGACGACGAGGTCCTTCAGGTTGAGGACGATGTCGGTGACGTCCTCTTTGACGCCGGGAACGGTCGAGAACTCGTGCGCCACACCCTCGATGCGGACGCTGGTGATCGCGGCGCCGCCCAGCGAGGACAGCAGGACGCGTCGAAGGCTGTTGCCGAAGGTGTAGCCGAAGCCCTTGTCGAGCGGCTCGATGGTGAAGGTGCCGCGACGGTCGTCGACCTTCTCGGCGATGATGCGGGGGACCTGGAAATCAGTGGTCATGAGTTCCTTGCGTATGCGTGTTCAGAAATGTCGGTTTCCGGGCTACTTGGAGTACAGCTCGACGATCAGCTGCTCCTGAACCGGCGCCGAGATCTCGGAGCGCTCGGGGTAGCGCAGGACCTTGGCGGTGAGGGCATCGTGATCTGCCTGCAGCCAGGCGGGAACCGTCGAGACGAGTTCCGTCGCCCGCTGAATCGTGTCCGCCGCGGACGAGCCGGACTTGACCGAGATGATCTCCTCGGGGCGCACTTGGTAGGAAGGAATGTCGACCCGGCGGCCGTTGATCATCCAGTGCCCGTGGGTGATCAGCTGGCGGGCCTGGCGCCGCGAAGCGGCGAAGCCGAGGCGGACGAGCACATTGTCGAAACGCGACTCGAGCAGCCGCAGCAGGTTCTCGCCGGTGACGCCATCCTGGCGCGAAGCCTTGTCGTAGTAGGCGCGGAACTGTTTCTCCAGCACCTGGTAATAGCGGCGGGTTTTCTGCTTCTCTCGCAGCTGCACCCGGTACTCCGACTGCCGCAGCCGGCCGCGGCCGTGCTCGCCCGGCGGGTAGGAGCGACGCTCGACGCCGCACTTGTCGGTGAAGCAGCGCTCGCCCTTGAGGAAGAGCTTCTGGCCCTCGCGCCGGCACTGCTTGCACTGGGGGGACGTGTCGCGAGCCATCTAGACGCGCCTCCGCTTCTTCGGCCGGCAGCCGTTGTGGGCCTGCGGGGAGACGTCCTTGACGGTGGTCACGTCGAGTCCCGCCGCCTGCAGCGAGCGGATCGCGGTCTCGCGTCCCGAGCCGGCGCCCTTGGCGAAGACCTCGACCCGCTCCAGGCCGTGTTCCATGCCCTTCTTGGCGGCCGCGTCGGCGGTCACCTGAGCGGCAAAGGGGGTCGACTTGCGCGACCCTTTGAACCCGGCGGATCCGGCCGACTCCCAGGCAATCACGTTGCCGTCGGTGTCGGTCAGGGTGACGATCGTGTTATTGAAAGAAGTCTTGATGTGCGCCTGCCCGTAGGTGACGTTCTTCTTGACGCGACGACGGGCGCGCCCCTTGGCGGGTTTCTTCTCAGCCATCCTCTTCCCCTACCTTGCTTTGCGCTTGCCGGCGATGCTCAACCGCCGCGGGCCCTTGCGCCCACGGGCGTTGGTCTTCGTCCGCTGACCCCGGACCGGCAGACCGCGGCGATGGCGAAGGCCGCGATAGGAGCCAATCTCCATCAGGCGTTTTACGTTCTGGGAGCGATCACGCCGCAGGTCTCCCTCGACCTCCCGGTCCTCGACCGCCTCGCGGAGTTTCATCACCTCGTCCTCGGTCAGATCCTTGGCCTGGGTGCCGGGATCGATCTTCGTCTCCTCGAGGATCTGCTTCGCGGTCGAGTGACCGATGCCGAAGATGTAGGTCAGCCCGATCTCGATCCGTTTGTTGACCGGGATGTTTACGCCCGCGATGCGCGCCATCGGTTAGCCCTGCCTCTGCTTATGGCGGGGGTTCGGGCAGATCACAAGGACCGCCCCATTGCGGCGGATGACCTTGCACTTCTCGCACATCGGCTTGACGGAAGCTCGAACCTTCATTGCTCCGGACTCGTATCGAAAACAGGATTCCCGCACGCCCCATGAGTCGGACGGCAGGCACAATCGTTGGCCCAATGGGCCGACGGAGAAAGATAGCAGGGGCGGCGGAGCGGGCGTCGCCCGCGAGCGGGGCGCTCGGTCACCACCGCTGAGGAGGAAAGCGCCCCGCCAAAGCTAGGCGCCCTCGACGAGGGCGATCAGGAACCCGTCGTAGCCCTTGACACCGACGGTCTGGATCGTGGTCGCGGTCGCGCGGCGCTCGTCGGCCAGCATCTCGTGAAGCCGGCGCTGGGCGTGGGTGGCGGGATCGTCGCTGTCGGCGTCGGCGAGGGTGCCGTCGCGGACGACGTTGTCGGCGACGATCAGGGCGCCGGGGCGGCTGTGGTCGAGGGCCCAGGCGAAGTAGTCGGGGGTGTTGACCTTGTCGGCGTCGATGAAGACGAGGTCGAACGGGCCGGCCTAATCCGACTGGGCCGGTGGCAACCGGTCGAGCGCCATCAGGACCGCTTCCGTATTGGCGCGGATCTGAGCCCTCTGTTCTGCGATCTCCCGCTGGAGGGCATCGCCGCCCTCGCGCATGATCCGGATGTACTCGTCCGTCATCACGCTCATCTTGCGGAAGAGGCCGTCATCGAAATGCTGGCGCTTCTCTTCAGCGGTCATGAGCCGTCCCTCCAGCGCCTCCCACTCCCGCCGCCGCGCTTCCTCGCCTACCTCCCACCGGTCTTCGACCTTCTTCATCCGCGCCCTGATCTCGGCACCGCACCGCGCAAGCCGCTCCTCGAATTCCCGGCTGATCCGCTCCTCGTCCACGGGCCAATAGTCGCAGTCCACGTGTCACAGGATGGCACCCCAACGCAACTTTTTGTCGTCATCCGTGAAGCGTCTTGCCGTACGTGCTCGATCCTTACCGCGGCAGCCGCTGGGTCAGCGTCACCACCTGCTGGAAAGTCGGCCGGTTCTGGAACGGGAACGGTCCCAGTTCGATGCCCCCGGTCACCTGGGGCCGGTTCTGGTCGAAGCAGGACGGCTGCGGGTTGGCCGCACAGTCACCATCTCCCCCGCCGTACATCTGCGCCGGCGTCACCTTCAGCGCCGCGGCGAGCGTCTGCTGCAGCATCGCCCGGCACTGCTTCCTGGAGCCGCCCCCGCAGTAGACGCGGCTGTAGGCACCGCCCGGCTTGGGCCCGAAGAGAGATCGCAGGTCCTTGGAGACGTAGCCCCACCAGCCGTCGTAGAAGTCCGGCGCGTGCGGCGACCCGCCGGTGTGGTCGCCGATGTGGATCATGCCCTCGAGCTGTTCGAAGGCCTTCGCCCCCAGGGCCGGCTTGAACTCGGCAGCAACCAACTTCGGCCACCAGGCGTCCATCAGCTCTATCGCGGGCGTTTCCTCGTCGACGCCGTCGCGGTCGAGGTCGCGGCGGTGGGCACCGTTCCGCCGCCAGGTGCGCAGGGTCGCGAGGGCGTTGCGCAACTTCGCCGACTTCGGCTTGCCGATCGCCTTGAAGATCGCCGGCAGCAGGCGGTAGCCACGCAGGTCCTGGGTCGCCGGTTCCTCCATCGCCTGCACCACCTGGGCGATCGTCATCTTGCCCTTGCCCCTGGTCAGGTGGCGCACCTTGTCGGCGATCATCTGCTGGCGCTGCAACGGCCCATAGCCGTAATTGTCGTCCGCGGCGGCCCATTCCGGTGCCTGCTTGTTGTTCCAGGAGACGAGGATGGCCGGGTCGACCGCCTGCGGGTGCTCGGAGAACGGCAGGAAGTCGGCGGTCTGGGTCGCCGGCTTGAACCCCTTCCAGTCGTACTGGCCGGTGCCCAGCACGGGGAAGTCGGGCGAGGTGCCCCTGGCCCGCTGCGGGTAGGCCCCCGATAGGGCGTAGGCGATGTGCTCGGAGTCGACGTAGGCCCAGTTGAAGGTGAAGTTGATGTTCGAGACCGCCTTCTTGAAGCCGGCGACCCCGGTGACGACGGCCGGTTCGTTCAGCTGCCCGAACCCGACCACCGAGTCGGCCTCGTGGAAGTAGGTGCTGCGCTGGTGGACGAAGGCGACCTTCCTGCCCTTGACCTTGCCGCGGGCGTAGACGATCCCGTGCACGGTCCTGTAGGCGACCAGCGTCTGCGAGCCCGCCGTGGTCGAGTCGATCGCGTTGGGCGACCAGCTCTCGCTCTTTTCGAGCTTCTCCATCGCCAGGCACTTGCCGCGGTGGAGGTAGTGGAAGTTGTCCTTGCAGAGCACCTCGGCGAAGGTGTCGACGTTGTCGGATCCGGCGCTCGTCGCGCTCCACGCGTAGTCGCGCCCGTGCCCGAGCTGGACGTAGAGATTGACGCCGGCGAAGGAGACGCCGCGAGCGTCGATGCCGGGACCGTGCAGGTCCTCCTCCATCAGGATCTGCGGGACGTAGTAGCCGACCTGGGGCCCCATCACGGCGATCGGGTGGCCGTTGGTCGAGTGGGCGGCCGAGACCAGCTCCCAATTGGAGGCGTGGCCGGCGGATTCCAAGGCCGCGCGCAGGCGGGCGCCGACGCTGCCGAGGCCCTCGCCGCCGGCCAGCGCCGCAGAGGCGGTCGCGGTCTTCACCTCCTTGACGCTGCCGGGATCGGGCAGGGCCAGGCCGCGCTTGGCGAAGGCGTTGCGGGTCTCGTAGGGGAAGGAGCGGGAGATCGTCGTCGGCGCCTCGGGGTCGTTCTTGGAGCGGAACCCGAGCCACGCCTTGCGCCCGGCCTTGCCTCCCATGCGGTCGACGAAGGCCTGCATGGTCAGGGCCGAGTTCAACTCGCCGCCGCCGCCGCGGCCGAAGATGCCGCCGACCAGCGAGGCGATCGCGATCACGTCGGTCGATTTCCACGCTTCCATCGGCTGTTTCAGCAGTCCGTACTCGGCCGGCTTCAGCGCCGGGTCGAGGTTGGCGGCGGCGATGTAGGCGTTGATCCCTTCGACGTAGCCGGCGACGTCTTCGACCGCCTGCTGGCCCGATTTGCCGTAGAGCTGCGGAGCCTGTGCCAACTGCTTTTCGAGGTCGGCTTCGGTGTAGGGGGCGAAGCTCCACTGGCCGGCGTCGGTCGCGGCATTGCCGCCGCCGAGGAAGGCGGCGAGTTCGGCGCGGCCCGTGTGACGCAGCACGTCCATCAGGAAGAGGCGGTCGGCGGCGCCCGCGTAGCCGGCACCGAACATGGTGTCGGCACGGGTGTCGCCGTAGATGTGAGGGACGCCGTAGGCGGAGTCGCGTTGGATCGTCACTCCGGGGCGCGGTTCGATCGTCGACTCGACCTGGCCGGCGGGAACGCCGAAGGTCGCGTCCTTGAAGTAGTTGGGGATCTGGGCTTCGGTCAGTTCCGGGCTGCCGTAGACGAGGTTTTCGTAGAGCGGCTGCTGGTCGGCGAAGTGCGGCGGCAGAATGCCCGGGCCACGGAATTCGAACAGCTGGACGAGGTTGTCGAGCCCGTTCTCACCCGGAGGAAGGACGTTGCGGAACCCGCCGGCGTCGTTGGTGCCGTAGGGCGTCGGCGCCGCGGTGGCCATGGCGGGCGCGAGGATCGTAACGAGCACCACCGCCGAAAGGGCCAGGGGGACCAGGGCACGCGAGCAGACTCGACCAAGCAAGACCTCTCTCCTTCGGTTGCGGCGCCCCTACCGCACGGAGAATCTTAACCGATCGGCTGGCCGATCGGCTAGTTTTCTTCGTGCCAGGGGGTGAGGATACGCGGACCGTCACCGGTGACGGCGACGGTGAACTCGAAATGCGCCGCCGGCGATCCGTCCTCGGAGTAGACGGCCCAGCCGTCATCGTCCATCCGCACCAGCGGCCCGCCTGCGTTGACCATCGGCTCGATCGCCAGCACCATCCCCTCCTCCAGCTCCGGCCCCTTGCCGGGCTCGCCGAAGTTGGGCACCTGGGGCTCCTCGTGCATCTCGCGCCCGATCCCGTGGCCGACCAGGGTGCGGATGATCGAGAGGCCCTCGGCCTCGACCGAGCGCTGGATCGCCGAGGAGACGTCTCCGAGGTGGTTCCCGGGTCGCATCTGCTCGACAGCGGCGAAGAGCGAGGCCTTGGTGACGTCGAGCAGCTTGCGCGCCTCGGGGCTGATCGGGCCGACCGGGACCGTCATCGCCGCGTCGGCGACCCAGCCGTCCTTGATCACGCCGACGTCGATCGAGAGGATGTCGCCCCGCTTCAACTCGTAGGGACCGGGGATTCCGTGGACGACCATCGAGTTCGGCGAGGCGCAGATCGAGCCGGGGAAGCCCCGGTACCCCTTGAAGGCGGGAAACGCGTCCTGGGAGCGGATGAACTTCTCGGCGGCCGCGTCGAGTTCCTCGGTCGTGATCCCGGCCCGCGCCTTCGAGGCGAGCATTTTCAAGCAGCGAACGAGGATCTCCCCGGCGGCCGCCATCTGGTCGACCTGCTCCGGTGTCTTGCGGACGATCATCCGGTACACGCTAGTGGCCCTTCCGAGGATGTTCGCGAGGAAATGACGAGGCCCGGGCGGCGCCAGGCAAGGACGCAGGGAGTCCGAATGGCAGCGCCATTCGGACGACTGAGGACGCAGCATGGCGGCGATCTGGGGCCGTCATTTGCCGTGACACATCCTTGGAAGGGCCACTAAACAGCCTCGTCTTGCTCAAGGCGCATCGTCGCCAGGGTCCTTCGGATCTCCTCGGCGACCTCGTCGGGGGGAGTCTCACCGCCGATTCGACGCAGCACGCTGCGATGGTCGTAGTAGTCGACGAGCGGCTCGGTCTTGGCGTGGTAGGTATCGAGGCGCTTGCGGATCACCTCGGGCTCGTCGTCGTCGCGGACGATCAGCTCGCTGCCGTCGATGTCACAGCTGCCTTCCCGTTGCGGCGGGTTGAAGTCGACGTGGAAGACGTGGCCGTTGGCGGCACAGGTCCGGCGTCCGCCAAGCCGCCGGACGACCTCGTCGTCGCTGACGTCGATCAGCAGGACAGCGGTCACGCCCCGCCCCAGCTCCTCGAGCTTGGCGTCGAGGGCCTCGGCCTGGGGTGTGGTCCGGGGGAATCCGTCGAGGATGAAGCCGTCGAGTGCCTCGGATGAGTCGATCCGCTCGGCGATGACGCCGACGATCACCTCGTCCGGAACCAGGTCGCCGCGATCCATGTACTCCTTCGCGGTGCGCCCCAGCGCGGTCTCGTCGCGCACGGCGGCGCGGAGGATGTCCCCGGTGGCGTAGTAGGGCAGGCGCAGGTCTTCCTGCAGCCGCTCGCCCTGGGTGCCCTTCCCCGACCCGGGCGGGCCGAGAAGCACTAGGTTCAGCTCCGCCATCGGCTGAAGCCTATTTGAGGAAGCCCTCGTAGTTCCTCATCATCAGCTGCGCCTCCAGCTGCTTGACCGTGTCCAGCGCGACGCCGATCACGATCAGGATGGAGGTACCGCCGAAGTAGAAGTTTGCCGACGTCTGGCTGATCAGGATCGTCGGCAACGCCGCGACGGCGCCGAGGTAGAGCGCGCCGGGGAAGGTGAGGCGGGAGAGGATGCGGTCCAGGTACTCGGCGGTCGGCCTGCCGGGCCGGACGCCGGGGATGAAGCCGCCGTATTTCTTCAGGTTGTCGGCCTGGTCGACCGGATTGAAGGTGACCGCCGTGTAGAAGTAGGTGAAGACGATGATGAAGAAGATCTCGCCGACGACGTAGGCCCAGCTGTTGGGGCTGAAGAAGGCTGCGAAGTCGAGCGCGGCCGGCGTGTTGAGGAGCTGCCCGATCGTCGGTGGGAAGGCCATGATCGAGGCGGCGAAGATGACCGGGATGACCCCGGCCATGTTGACCCGCAGCGGCAGGTAGGTGGAGCCGCCCGAGGTCATTTTCCGGCCCACGACGCGTTTCGCGTACTGGACCGGGATCCGGCGCTGGCCCTCCTGGACGAAGACGATCGCGACGATCACCGCCAGCGCGATGAACGGCATCATCACGACGAAGACCTGGTCGGGGCTGTCCCACCACTTGGTGATCCCGCTCGGGATCGAGGACGCGATCGAGGCGAAGATCATCAGCGAGATGCCGTTGCCGATCCCACGCTGGGTGATCAGCTCGCCCAGCCACATCAGGAGGGTGCAGCCGGCGGTCAGGCAGATCACGATCAGGAAGGTCTTGGCGAAGGTGAGGGTGCCGACGACGCTGGCGCCGGCTTCGTTGCCGAAGGAGCGGAAGAGGAAGACGTAGCCCAGCGACTGTCCGAACGCGAGGCCCACCGTCAGGTAGCGCGTGTACTGGGTGATTTTCTGCTGCCCGACCTCGCCCTCTTTCTGCAGGCGCTCGAGCGAGGGAACGACCACGGTCAGCAGCTGCAGGATGATCGAGGCCGTGATGTAGGGCATGATCCCGAGCGCGAAGAGGCTGAGGCGCGAGAGGCTGCCGCCCGAGAAGAGGTTGAGGAAGCCGAGGATGTTGGAGCCGCCGAAGTTGTCCTGGATTTCCTTCACGGCCTGGACGTCGACGCCCGGCGCCGGGATGTAGGCACCGAGGCGGTACAACAACAACATCGCCGCCGTGAAGGCGAGCTTCTTGCGAATGTCGGCAACGCTGAAAGCGTTGAGAATAGTTCTGAGCATTACGGCTCCAGAGTGTGACAGGAACCGCCGGCCGCCTCGATCTGCTCCTTGGCGGCGGCACTGAAAGCATGCGCGTGAACGTCCAGTTTCTTCTTGATCTCGCCGCGGGCGAGGATCTTCACCGGGTCCGACCGCTTCGCCAGACCCTTCTCCTTGAGCGTCGCCGGGGTCACCTCAGCGCCTGACTCGAAGCGCTCCTCGAGGTCGGCGAGGTTGATCGGCTGCGTCTTGGTGCGGAAGTTCTCGAAGGGCATCGACTTCTTCATGTGCGGGCCGCGCAGCTTTCGCATCCGCATGTGGATCGGGTTCTGGCCGCCCTCGTAGTTGGCCTTGCGCTTGCTGCCGGCGCGCGAGCCGGCGCCCTTGTGGCCGCGCCCCGAGGTCTTGCCGAGACCGCTGCCCTCGCCGCGGCCGATCCGCTTGCGCGGCCGTTTCGAGCCGGGCTTCGGCTTCAGGTTGTGGAGACCGATCTCCTCGGAGCGCGGCGTCTCGGCCATCAGGAGACCTCCACCAGGTGCGAGACGACGCGCAGCTGACCCTGGAGCTGCGGGGTGTCTTTGCGCTCGACGGCTTTGCCGATCCGCCCCAGCCCAAGGGCCTTCAAAGTCGCTTTCTGCTTCGGATCCGTCCCGTTGGCCGATTTGACCTGCGAAATCTTCACCGCACTCACGACTGCGTCTCCTCAGCGGGCGGCGCCGTCTCCTCCTGCGCAATCTCCTCGGCCGGAGCCTCCTCGGCCGGAGCGGCCTCCTCAGCGGCAGGAACCTCTCCAGCTGACTCTGCCGAGGCCTCACCGGCGGGTGGCGTGGCGGAGGGCTCCTCGCCCGCCGCTTGCGAGGACGAGGGGCCCTCTGCCGCGACAGGACCCGCAGGCGTGGGCTCGCCCGAGCCCTCCGCGGCAGGAACCGCTGCCAGATGCTCCCCGTTAGTCGAAGCACCGTTCAAGTCAAGTCCAAGCACCTGCCTCACCGTCAGCCCGCGCAGCTCAGCGACCTCCTCCGGCCTGCGCAGCCGGATCAGTCCGTCCATCGTCGCCTTGACGAGGTTGATCGGGTTCTGCGTGCCGATGCTCTTGGTCAGCACGTCGCGGACGCCGCCGAGCTCGAGCACGGCGCGGACGCCGCCGCCGGCGATCACCCCGGTACCGGGGCTGGCCGGGCGCAGGACGACGTGGCCGGCGCCGAAGCGGCCGATGATCCGGTGGGTGATGGTCTGCCCGTATTTGGGCACGCGGATCAAGTTCTTGCGGGCGTCCTCGACGCCCTTCTGGATCGCCAGCGGGACCTCGCGGGCCTTGCCGTAGCCGATCCCGACCACGCCCTCCTCGTCGCCGACGGCGACCAGAGCGGTGAAGGAGAAGCGACGGCCGCCCTTGACCACCTTGGCGACGCGGTTGATCTCGATCACGCGCTCCTGCAGGTCGAGCCCGCGGGGGCTGACCGTCTCGACGTTCTTGGTATCCATTCCCTTCATAAGCAGCGGCCCACCGTAGCGGAACTAGAAGGCCAACCCCCCCTCTCGCGCTCCTTCGGCCAGGGCCTTGACGCGGCCGTGGTACTGGTAGCCACCGCGGTCGAAGACGCAGGTCTCCACCCCGGCGCCCTTGGCGCGCTCGGCCAGCAGTTCGCCGGCCCGCTTCGCCTGATCGGAGGCCGTGAGCTTGCGCAGCTCCGGCTCGATCCAGTTGACGGCTGCCAGGGTGTTGCCCCGGGTGTCGTCGATGAGTTGGGCGAAGACACCGCGGTTGGAGCGGTAGACGGACAGGCGTGGGCGCTGCGCGGTGCCGCTGACCCGGGCGCGAACCCGGCGCCGGCGCCGCAGGCGACGCTGCCTCTTGGTGACGACGGTCATGCGCGCTTACCAACCTTCCTCAGGACCTGCTCGCCCTTGTAGCGAATTCCCTTGCCCTTGTAGGGCTCCGGCGGGCGGCGCTTGCGGATGTCCGCCGCGACCTGCCCGACCAGCTGCTTGTCGATGCCGCGGACGATGATCTCGGTCGGCTGCGGGACCTCGAACTCGATGCCCTCGGGGGCCTCGATCGCGACCGGGTGCGAGTAGCCGAGCGCCAGCTCCAGGTTCCTGCCTTTGAGCGCCGCGCGATAGCCGACGCCCTGGATCTCCAGGCGCTTCTCGAACCCCTCGGTGACCCCCTCGACCATGTTCGCGATCAGGCTGCGGGTGAGGCCGTGCAGGGCCCGGTGCTCGCCACGGTCGGTGGGACGGGCCACGGTGACGACGCCCTCGCCCTGCTCGACCGACATCTCGTGGGAGAGCACCTGCTTGAGCTCGCCCTTCGGGCCCTTGACGGCGATGTTGCCAGGGGCAATCTCGACCGTGACGGCCTCGGGAACGGGGACGGGTTTTCTTCCGATTCGGCTCATGGGGTCACCAGACGTATGCGACGACCTCGCCGCCGACGCCCTTGGCGCGGGCTTCGTGGCCGGTCATCACTCCAACGGAGGTGCTGACGATCGCGGTTCCGGTGCCTCCCTGTACCCGCGGCACGTTCTTGTGATCGACGTAGCGCCGGCGGCCGGGCCGGGAGACCCTTTCGATTCCGAGAATGACAGGTCGGCGGTCCTCGGTGTACTTGAGCTCGACGTTGATCGCCTCGCCCACCGTGGCCGGCTTGCGGTTGAAGTCCTTGATGTAGCCCTGCTCCTTGAGGATCCGCGACATCTCCATCTTCAAGCCCGAGAGGGGTATCTCCACCTCGTCGTGGCCAGCGCGGATCGCGTTGCGGATTCGGGTCAGGTAATCGGCGATCGGGTCGGTGTGCATGGCCTTACCAGCTCGACTTGGTCATTCCGGGGATGTACCCCTCGTGTGCGGCCTCGCGCAGGCAGATCCGGCAGAGGCCGAACTTGCGGTAGTACGCGCGCGGGCGCCCGCAGCGACGACAGCGGTTGTAGCCGCGGGACTTGAACTTTGGTTTGCGGCCCTGGCGGACCTTCTGGGAAGTCTTAGCCATCCTCTGAACTCTCCTCGTCGGCCGAACCGTCGGCCTCTTCGTTTCCGCCCTCGGCGGCCTCCTCGCCCTCGCCCTCCTCGGCCTCCGGCTTGGCGTAGGCCTCCGGGTTCTCCTCTTTCAGCTGCTCCAGCGCGGCCTGCTCGGCCTCGGCCCGCAGCCTCGCCTCCTCTTTGCGCTGCTCCTCTTCGGCGGCGGCTTCAGCCTCGGCCTTGGAAGCCTGCCCCGGCCGGCCCTCCTGGGAGAAGGGCATGCCGAGCCCGAGCAGCAGCTCGAACGCCTCGACGTCGGTCTTGGCCGAGGTCGTGATCGTGACGTCGAGGCCGCGCACGACGTCGACCGAGTCGTAGTCGATTTCGGGGAAGATCAGTTGCTCTTTGACGCCCATCGAGTAGTTGCCGCGACCGTCGAAGGAGCGGGGGTTGAGACCGCGGAAGTCGCGGATCCGCGGCACCGCGATCGAGGTCAACCGGTCCAGGAACTCCCACATCCGGGCCCGTCGCAGGGTCGCCGAGACGCCGACCGGCATCCCCTCGCGCAGCTTGAAGGAAGCGACCGACTTGCGGGCGCGGCGCACGTTCGGGTGCTGACCGGCGATCAGCGCCAGCTGGCTCTGAGCCGCTTCGAAGGATTTCTTGTCCTGTTTCTCGGTGCCGAGGCCCATGTTGAGCGTGATCTTGAGCAGGCGCGGCGCCTCCATCGGCGTCGAGTAGCCGAATTTCGCGGTCATCGCGGGTAGGACGTCCTGCTCGTAGCGCTCGCGCAGACGCGGCGGCGGGGCAGCCTGGGTGGTGGGAGTCGCGGTGGCCTCCATCAGTCGATCGCCGCCCCACTGCTCTTGGCGTAGCGGATCCGCTTGCCACCCTCGTCGCGGCGGACGCCGACCCGCGTCGGCTTGTTGCCTTTGGGATCGAGCAGCATCACGTTGGAGACGTGGATCGGCCCCTCCTTCTCGACGATGCCGCCGACCTGACCGCCACGTTGGGTGTCCTGGACGGAGCGTGGCCGTTCGTGGCGCTTGATCATGTTCAGGCCCTCGACGTAGACGCGGCGGCGCTGCGGATCCGTCCGCACGACGCGACCGGTCTTGCCGGCGTCCTTGCCGCTGATCAGAACCACCTGGTCGTCGGTCCGGATGCGCATCGACTTCGCCATCAGAGGACCTCGGGAGCTAGCGAGATGATTTTCATGAAGTTGCGATCGCGAAGTTCGCGCGCCACCGGTCCGAAGATGCGAGTCCCGCGCGGGTTGTTGTTGGCGGGGTCGATCAGGACCGCGGCGTTCTCGTCGAAGGAGATGTAGGTGCCGTCGGGGCGGCCGAGCGGCTTGCGGGTGCGGACGACGACCGCCTGCACGACCTCGCCCTTGCGGACGCCGCCTTGCGGGCTCGCCGATTTGACGGTGGCGGTGATGACGTCGCCGACGCTGGCATAACGACGGTGCGAACCGCCCTTGACCCTGATGCAGAGGATCTCGCGGGCGCCCGAGTTGTCGGCAACCTTCAGTCTCGACTCCTGCTGGATCATCGGGCGCTCCTCACCGGGCCTTCTCGACGACGTCGACCAGGCGCCAGCGCTTGGTCTTGGACAGTGGGCGGGTCTCGACCACACGCACCACGTCGCCCTCGCCGGCCTCGTTGCGCTCGTCGTGCGCGTGCAGCGTGCGCGAGCGGCGGACGATCTTCTCGTAGGTCGGGTGGCGGCGGGCGATGTCGATCCGCACCGTGATCGATTTGTCGCCTTTGTTGGAGACGACGATGCCCTGGCGGACCTTGGCGGCGTTGGCCTCCCGCTCGGCAGGCGGCGTGCCGTCACCGGTAGCCGCCTTCTTCGTCTTCGTGGTCTCCCGCTCTTTGCGTCGCTGCGCCGCCTTGGCCTTGCGAGCCTCGAGGCGTGCGGCTGCGCGCTCCCCAGGATTGAGCGCCGGCTTGGACTCATGCGGCTGGCGTGAACGCTGCAGCCGGCGCCGCTCCTTCCAGGGAAGGTCATCCTCCGGATTCGGCTCAGCCGCAGGGGCCTCTTCCGCGGCCGGAGCCGCTTCCTCGGCGGCAGGAGCCTCGTCAGTTGAAGCCTCCTCAACAGCTGCAGTCTCCTCCGCGGCAGGGGTCTCCTCAACCGTCTCCTCGGCCTGGGGCTCGTCCTGCTCGGTGCTCTCGTTTTTCTGCTCGTCACTCATATCCGCTTCGTCTCTTTCTCAACATCGATGCCTCTGGCGCGAGCCACGGTCAGCAGCCTCGCCACGTCGCGCTTGGCCATCCCCAGCCGCGCCGTGTTCTCGAACTCTCCCGTAGCGTGGCGGAAGCGCAGGTTGAACGCCTCTTGCTTGGCGTCGATCAGCTTCGCCACCAGCTCGTCGTCTTTCAGGTCGTGGGCCTCGGACGCTTTCATCAGTCCTCGACCCCCTCCCGCTTGACGAATTTGGTCTTGACCGGAAGCTTGTGTCCCGCCAGGCGCAGCGCTTCGCGAGCGAGGTCCTCGGGAACGCCGGCCAGCTCGAACATCACCTTGCCGGGCTTGACCACGGCGACCCAGCCCTCGGGGTTGCCCTTGCCGGAGCCCATCCGGGTCTCGGCCGGCTTCTTGGTGTAGGGCTTGTCGGGGAAGACGTTGATCCAGACCTTGCCGCCACGTTTGATCTTGCGGGTCATCGCGACACGAGCCGCCTCGATCTGACGGTTGGTGATCCAGCCGCGGTCGAGCGACTTCAGCCCGTACTCGCCGAAGGCGACGGTGCTGCCGCCCTTGGTGTTTCCGCGCATCCGGCCGCGGAACTGTTTGCGGTGCTTGACCCGCTTCGGCATCAGCATCAGCGATGCCTCCTTCCGGCGCAGTGCGCCTCAGCCGAGCGAAAACCAAGTTGGTCGAGGACGCAGGGCGCAGCCTTTGGTGGAGCCAAAGGCAAGCCCGAGGACGAAGATCCAGTGCCGGTTTGCAGCCGGCTGAGGTGTGCTGCGTTGAAAGGAGTCATCGCTAACGACCACCTCCGCCGCGCTGACCGCCACGGCCGCCACGGTCGCCGCCGCGTCCGCCACCGGGTCCGCGTCCGCCACGGTCGCCACCGGGTCCGCGTCCGCCGCGATCTCCGCCGGGCCCGCGTCCGCGCTGAGGGGGCTGTGGCTCGTCGGTCGAAGCCAGGTCGGAGCGGAAGCCCTCGGGCATGACCTCGCCCTTGTTGATCCAGCATTTGACGCCGATCCGGCCGGTCGTCGTCTTCGCCTCGAAGAAGCCGTAGTCGATGTCGGCACGCAGCGTGTGCAGGGGGACCCGGCCGTCCGAATAGCTTTCGGTCCGCGCCATCTCGGCGCCACCGAGGCGACCGGAGACCTGGACCTTGACGCCCTTGGCGCCGGAGCGCATCGCCGAGGTCAGCGCGCGTTTCATCGCGCGACGGAAGGCCACCCGGTTCTGCAGCTGCTCGGCGATCGACTGGGCGACCAGCTTGGCGTCGAGCTCGGGGCGCTTGACCTCGCGGATGTTCACCTTCACCGGGCTGCCGGTCAGCTTGTGCAGCTCCTTGCGGAGAGCGTCGACTTCGCTGCCCGACTTGCCGATCACGATGCCGGGACGGGCGGTGTGGATGTCGACCGCGACCTCGCCGCGGCGCTCGATCGTGATGTTCGAGAGTCCCGCATGGGAGAGCTTGCCGACGATGTGATCGCGGATCTGCAGGTCTTCCTGGAGGACGTCAGCGAAGTTTTTCTCCTCGAACCAGTTCGACTTCCAGTCATGGATGTAGCCGACGCGGAATCCCTCGGGGTGGATCTTCTGTCCCATTGCTCAGTCCTCCGCCGGGGTTAGAGCCACGGCGATGTGGCTGGTTCGCTTGTTGATCGGGGTCGCCCGTCCGAGCGCCCGCGGCCGGAACCGGCGCAGCGTCGGGCCCTCGTCGACGGTGATCGAGGAAACGCGCATCTCATCGCCGATCAGGTCGTGGTTGTTTTCCGCGTTGGCGGCAGCCGAGTTGATCAGCTTGTGGATGTCCTGCGCGGCGCTGCGCGGCGAGAACTGCAGAAGGGCGCGGGCCTTTTCGATGTGCAGGCCGCGGACCTGGTCGGCGATCAGGCGCGCCTTGCGCGGCGCGATCCGCACGTAGCGGGCGCTGGCGCGGACGACCGGCGCGGCGACCAGCTCCGGGGCCACCCTTTTCTCCGCCGCTTTCGGTTTCGCGGCCGCTTTCGCCTCGGCTTTTTTCGAAGTTTTTTTCGTCGCTTTTTTGGTTGCTTTTTTGACCACGGCTTTGGCCGCTTTTTTCGGCGACGATTTCGTCGCTTTTTTCTCTACTTCTTTGCTGTTTTTCTTATCCGGGTTCTCGTCGGCCATCGCTAGTCGCCCTTGCCGGTGCCGGAGTGGGAGCGGAAGGTGCGGGTGGGAGCGAACTCGCCGAGCTTGTGACCGACCATCGACTCCGAGATGAAGACGGGGACGTGTCTCTTGCCGTCGTGGACGGCGATCGTGTGCCCGACCATGTCCGGGAAGATCGTCGAGGTCCGCGACCAGGTTTTGACCATCTGTTTTTTGCCGGCCTCGTTCATCGCGGTGATGCGCCCCATCAGGCGCTCCTCCACCCACGGGCCCTTTTTCGTCGAACGGCCCATCAGCGGCCACCCTTCTTCTTGCCACGGCGCCTGCCGCGCACGATGTAGCGGTCGGACTGCTTGCCCTTCTTGCGGGTGCGGTAGCCGAGGGTCGGCTTGCCCCACGGCGTCACCGGGTGCCCGCCGGGCGTGTGGTGAGCCTCGCCGCCACCGTGCGGGTGGTCGACGGGGTTCATCGCGACGCCGCGGCTCTGCGGGCGCTTGCCCTTGTGGCGGCTGCGGCCGGCCTTGCCGACCTTGAGGTTCTGGTGCTCGGCGTTGGAGAGCGTGCCGACGGTCGCGCGGCACTCGGCGCGGACCAGGCGCATCTCCGAGGACGGCAGCCGCAGGGTCACCATCTCACCCTCCTTGGCGACCAACTGGATCGCCGTGCCGGCGGCGCGGCCGAGCTTGCCGCCCTGGCCGGGGATCAGCTCGACGTTATGGACGATGGTGCCGGTCGGCATCTGGCCCAGGACCATCGCGTGGCCGGGTTTGATGTCCGCCTCGGGGCCGGACCTGACCTGATCGCCGACCGAGAGCTGCGAGGGCGCGAGGATGTACTCCTTGTGGCCGTCGGCGTAGTGCAGGAGGGCGATGTAGCAGCTGCGGTTGGGGTCATACTCGATCGTCGCGACCTTCGCGGGCACGCCGTCCTTGAGCCGTTTGAAGTCGATCTTGCGGTAGCGACGCTTGGCGCCGCCGCCGCGATGGCGGGCGGTGACGCGGCCGTTGACGTTGCGGCCACCGGACTTGCGCAGACCCTCGGTCAGCTTCTTTTCCGGCTCCGACGCCGTCAGCTGCTCGCGCAACGGGTAGGTGGCGAAGCGGCGGCCGGGGCTGGTGGGTTTGGTCTTTCGGTTCGGCATCTGTCGACTCCCTACGCGGTCTCCGCGCCCTCGAACAGCTCGATCCGCTCGCCGGGGGCAAGCTGGACGATCGCCTTCTTCCAGGACCGGCTGCGCCCGCGCGTGAGGCCGCGGCGCTTCGGCTTCGAGCGCACCTTCGACGTCCGCACCTGCGCAACCTCGACGCCGAACACCTCGTGGACGGCCTGGGCGATCTGCGTCTTGTGGGCGCGATCATCGACCCGGAAGGTGTACTTGCCTTCGGCGATCAGCGCGTAGCTCTTCTCGGAGATCACCGGTCGGATGAGGATGCTGCGCGCGTCCATCAGCCGAGCCTTTCCTGCAGCGAGGCCAGGGCAGCTTCGGAGACGACCATCGCGGCGGCGCCGATCACGTCGGCGACCCCGGTCGCGCCAACCTCGAGCACGTGGGTGCGGGGGATGTTGCGAAAGCTCTTCATCGCCCCGGTCTCCTCGGCGGTGAGGACGACCAGGGTCGGGCTCTTGGCGCCCCATTTGGCGAGCGCGGCGGCGGCCTGCTTGGTCGAGGGGGTCTCGAACGCCGAGGCGTCGAGAACGGCCACACTGCCCCGCTCGGCGTGGACCGAGAGGGCCGAGCGCATCGCCCGGCGGCGGGCTTTGCGGTTCACCTTGACCGTGTAATGGCGGGGCTTGGGGCCGAAGGTGACGCCGCCACCGAAGCGGCTGGACACACCGAGCGCGCCGACCCGGGCGCGGCCGGTGCCCTTCTGGCGCCAGGCCTTGGCGGTGGTGAAGGAGACCTCGCCGCGGGTCAGCGTCGAGGCGGTGCCGCGGCGGCGCGAGGCAAGGTCGGCGCGCGCGGCCTCGTGGACCAGCGACTGGTGGAAAGGCTCGGCGAACAGCTCTTTGGGCAGGTCGGCTTTGGTCGACTTGCCGAGGACGGTGGCTTTAGACATCGGTCCTCACCTCGACGATCGCGTTGCGCGAGCCCGGGACCGAGCCCTTGATCAGAAGCAGGTTGCGGTCGGCATCGATGTCGGCGATCTCCAGGCCCTTCTGGGTGATCCGCTTGTTGCCCATCTGACCCGGCATCCGCATGCCTTTGAAGACGCGGGCGGGGAAGGCGCTGGCGCCGATCGAGCCTGGGGCGCGGACGTTGTGCGAGCCGTGACTGACCGGCCCGCGGCTGAAGTTGTGGCGCTTGATCCCGCCCTGGAAGCCCTTGCCGATCGAGATGCCCGCCACCTTGACCTTCTGGCCCGGCTCGAACCCGGCGACCGTGACGTCGTCACCGACCTTCGGGCCCTCCTCGGCGCCGAGGTCCTCGTCGCGGAACTCGACCAGGTGGCGCATCGGCGGCGCTCCGGCCTTCTTCAGGTGGCCTTCCTCGGCCTTCGTGAGCTTGCCCTGCTTGACCTCACCGAAGGCGAGCTGCACCGCCGCGTAGCCGTCACGCTCGCTGTCGCGGACCGCGGTGACTTTGCAGGGGCCCGCTTCGATCACGGTCACCGGCACGACGGTGCCGTCCTCGCGGAAGACCTGGGTCATGCCCAACTTCTTGCCGAGAATCGCCGCCATCAGCGGTGCCTCCTTCCGCCGCAGTGCGCCTCAGCCGAGCGAAAACCAAGCTGGGCGAGGACGCAGGGCGCAGCCTTTGGTGGTGCCAAAGGCAAGCCCGAGGACGAAGATCCAGCGCCGGTTTGCAGCCGGCTGAGGTGTGCTGTGGTGGGAGGAGTCACCGCTATCTAGAGCCGGATCTCGATGTCGACCCCGGCCGGCAGCGAATCGAGGCGCTGCAGCGAGTCGACGGTTTTCGGGGAGGGCTGGAGAATGTCGATCAGGCGCTTGTGGGTGCGGATCTCGAAGTGCTCGCGCGAGTCCTTGTCCTTGAACGGCGAGCGGATCACGCAGTAGACGTTTTTCTCGGTCGGCAGCGGCACCGGGCCGGAGACGGTGGCGCCGGTGCGCTCGGCGGTCTCGACGATCTCGCGGGCAGCGCGATCTATGGCGTCATGGTCATACGCCTTGAGTCGGATTCGGATTTTCTGTGCTGCTATCGCTGCCACTTTTCGCCGCTATCTCTCGTCTCTTGGTTGTCGCTCTAACCGCGCAATAAGGGCGGGGCCCCTGTAGGTGGGGCGCCGCCCCGGTCGTATGTATTTGCAGTTGTCTCGCCGCCCCCCCGGCGGCGAGAGGGCGGGCCGCCCCCCCCCC
>JBBDYP010000044.1:0-31690 GCA_040900615.1 Solirubrobacterales bacterium
AGCCGATCGTGCGCCAGCGCTGGCGGATCAGTTTCAGCCCGAAGGCGAAGATGTCCTCGAGCGAGAAGCCGTAGCACTCGGTGTACTCGCGGTCGAGGTTGGGCGGCGAGAAGACGGCCGGCCCGTAGGGCAGCGTTTCGCGCAGCAGCTCGACCACGGCGGCGCGGTTCTCCTCGAACCCGGGCCGGCCCTCCCCGAGCAGTTCGGAGAGAACCTTGACGCCGAAGCCGATGTGGCGCTGCTCGTCGCGGGAGACGTTGGCCATCCCGGAGCTGAACCCCGGCATCGTGTCCTCGGAGGCGAAGAAGTCCTCGATGAAGTGCTGGCCGGGCTGGGCGAGGCTGCCCTCGACGATCAGGTGGTAGAGGGTGATCGCCTGCGCGTACTTGGGCAGCGAGCGGTCCTTGCGCAGCTCCTCGGCCATCAGGTCGAGGCGGTCGAAGATGCCGCGGTAGCCCCAGTTGAGCTGGGGCAGGGTGGAGGCGAGGGTCTGCTGCACGGTCTCGCCGCCGACCCCGATCACCTCCTTGAAGAAGCGGTGGAAGAAGACGGAGTGGCGGACCTCGTCGACCTGCTGGGTGGCGAGGAAGTAGGCCTGCTCCTCGGTCGGCGCGGCGGTGATGTAGGGGGCGAGGGTGTCGGCGACCCGGTCCTCGCCGTAGAAGAACATCGAGTAGATCCACATCGCCGAGCGCCGCTGGATGTCGCTGAGCGCCTCCCAGCCCTTGCAGTCCGCGGAGAAGTCGATGTCGTAGGCGCTCCAGTTGCCCTGCTCCCAGCGGTGGTACAGATCCTCGTAGGTGACGTTGTCCATCAGGCTCTGGGAGGCGACGCTCATCTCTTCTCCTTTTGGTGTTGCATTCCCCGGCCCGGTGAGACTAGCGCGATGCTGGCTGTCCGGCCAGTTTCGCCACGGCGAGGTCGCTCACACTGCGCTGGGCCGGTCGATCTCGCGCTTGAGGATCTTGCCGGTCGGGCCTTTGGGCAGCTCGTCCACGAACCAGACGACCCGCGGGTACTTGTAGGCGGCGATCCGGTCCTTGACGTAGGTGCTGACCTCCTCGGGGCCCAGCTCCTCGCCCGCATGCAGGACCACGGCGGCGCCGATCTCCTCGCCCCACTCGTCGTGGGGGACGCCGACGACCGCCGCTTCGCGGATCTTCGGGTGCTCGTAGAGCACCTCCTCGACCTCGCGCGGGTAGACGTTGTAGCCGCCGCGGATGATCAGGTCCTTCTTGCGGTCGACGATGAAGAAGTAGCCCTCCTCGTCGGTGCGGGCCATGTCGCCGGTGTGAAACCAGCCGCCCCGCATCGCCTCCTCGGTGGCATCGGGACGCTGCCAGTACCCCTTCATCACGTTGTGGCCGCGGATCACGATCTCCCCGACCTCCCCCTGCGGCACCGGGTTGTCGTCCTCGTCGACGACCTGCATCTCGACGTCCTCGAGGGGGGTGCCGATCGAGCCCGGCTTGCGCTCGCGGTCGGGGTGGTTGGAGCTGGAGACGGGCGAGGTCTCCGAGAGGCCGTAGCCCTCGAGCACGATGCAGTCGAACGCCTCCTCGAAGCCGCGCAGCACCTCGACCGGCATCGAGGCACCGCCGGTGATGCAGGAGCGCAGGGTCGAGGTGTCGTAGCTCTCGCGCTCGGGGTGGTGGAGCAGCGCCCCGTACATGGTCGGCACGCCGTAGAAGTGAGTGACCCTGTCGCGCTGCATCGTCTCCAGCGCCTCGGCGGGGTCGAATTTCGGCACCAGGGTGAGGCAGGCGCCGACCATCAACGAGGCGTTCATGCTCACGGTCTGGCCGAAGGAGTGGAAGAGCGGCAGGGCGCCGAGGACGACGTCGCCCTGCTTGATCTCGCAGGTCGTCCGGGAGGCGACGTCGGCGTTGCGGGTGAGGTTGAGGTGGGTCAGCTCGGCGCCCTTCGGCTTGCCGGTCGTGCCCGAGGTGTAGAGGATCACCGCCGTGTCCTGCTCGTCGGTGTCGACCAGGCCCGGAGTGGGCTCGTGGCCCGCCAGCAGCTCGGCGAAGGACGCCGGCTCGACCTCGATCGCCTCGGCCCCGGCGTCGGCTGTCCCGTCCCGGGCCTCCCCGGCGAAGCCGTGCCAGGCGAGCAGCAGCTTCGCCCCGGAGTCCTCCATATAGAAGGCGATCTCGCGCCGCTTCAGCAGCACGTTCATCGGCACGACGATGCCGCCGGCCCGCAGCACGCCGTAGTAGGCGATCGGGAACTCGGGGACGTTGGGCAGCATCACCCCGACCCGGTCGCCGCGCTCCAGCCCGCGCTCGCGCAGGAGCGTCGCCAGGCGGGCGCTGCGCTCGTCGAGCTCGGCGTAGGTCAGCTCGACGTCGTTGAGGCGCACGGCGACGCTGCCGGGCACCCGCGCGGCGCTCTCGGTGACGATCGATGCCAGGTTCAAACCCATTCCCTTCCTCCCGTTGCGAAGTTCCCCCGGCCGCAGTCTAAGCGCGAATCGCGTCCGCTACGCTCGCCCGATGCAGGATCTGGGCGAGCCGATCTCCTACCTCACCGTGAGCAGGGGAATCCCCGTGTACTCGAGCGACGGCGAGAGGCTGGGGCGCGTCGTCAGGGTGCTCTCGGCGCCTGAGGCCAACATGTTCGACGGGGTCGTTTTCGACACGACCTCCGGGCCGGGTGGCCATCGCTTCGTCGACGCGCCGGAGGTGGGGCAGATCTTCGAGGGCGGGATCGTCCTCGAGATCGACGCCGCCGAAGCCGCTGCCCTGCCCAAGCCGCGAGCCAACCCGGGCACGCTCTCGGTCAAGCCGGGCGACCTCGGGCCGGGCGGCCGGGGCGGCTTTCTGCGCCGCGCCTGGGACTCGCTCTCCGGCAAGCGCTGAGGCTCACCGCCCGGATCGGCGGCGCCTGGTTAGGATGGCGTCGATGTTGCGAGGACTAATCCTGACCATTGCGCTCTGCGCGGCGCTGGCGATCGCCGGCTGCGGCGGAGGTGGCGACGACGCCTCGCCGTCGACCATCGAGGCCGCCGGCGCGAATCCGAACGCGGCGACGTCCGAAGATACGACGCCGGAATCGAGCGAATCGGAATCCACGCAGACCAAGCCGAAGGTCGAGGTCCCAAGCGGCCCGCCGCCCAAGCAGCTGGAGAGCGAGGAACTGGTCGAGGGCACCGGCCCGGTGGCCAAGGCTGGAGACGAAGTCACCGTCCAGTACGTGGGGGTCGACTACGAGAGCGGCGAACAGTTCGACGCCTCCTGGGACCGCGGCGAACCCTTCACCTTCACCCTCGGGGCCGGCGAAGTCATCCCCGGCTGGGACCAGGGCGTGGAAGGGATGAAGGTCGGCGGCCGCCGCGAGCTGATCATCCCGCCCGAACTCGCCTACGGGTCCCAGGGCGTCGGTCCGATCGCGCCGAACTCCACCCTGGTGTTCGTGGTCGACCTGCTCGCGGCCGAATAGGCCCGCCGCTCAGGCTGGCCCACGCGGTCACGGGGGTTCACATTCTGTTCGCCTTACGGCGGCGGCCGTGTGCCACGATGTCCACGGGCAGGCGGATCCGCTTCGTCGACAAAGGAGGAAGCACATGGAGGCCGTTACCGATCGCACGCCGCAGGAGGTCTTCCAGCACCACGGTGAAGTGCTGATGGCGGAGGATCTCGACGGGATCGTCAGCGACTACACCGAGGATGCGCTGTTCATCACTCCCGACGGCGTCCTCGAGGGCAAGGACGGAGTGCGCCGGGGCTTCGTCAAGCTGCTCGGCGACGTGCCGGGGGCGAGCTGGGACCTGCCGACGCAGATCTTCGAGGACGACATCCTCCTGCTCGAGTGGAAGGCCGAGTCGGAGAAGGTCAAGGTGGAGGACGGGATCGACACCTTCGTCTTCCGCGACGGTCTGATCCGCGTGCAGACCGTGCGCTACACGCTGATCCCGAAGGACTGAGCGGCGATGAAAGCCGTTCGCCTGCATGGCTACGGGCAGCGCCCTGTCGTCGAGGAGGTGAGCGAGCCCGAGCTGACGGGCCCGCTCGACGTGATCGTGCGGATCGGCGGGGCGGGGCTCTGCCGCACCGACCTCCACATCATCGAAGGCCAGTGGCGGCAGAAGAGCAACGTCGAGCTGCCCTACATCCTCGGTCACGAGAACGCCGGCTGGGTGCAGGAGGTCGGCAGCGCGGTCACCAACGTGCAGCCCGGGGACGCGGTGATCGTCCACCCGCTGGTCACCTGCGGCCTCTGCCGCGCCTGCCGGGCCGGCGACGACATGCACTGCGAGAACAACCTCTTCCCGGGAATCAGCGCCAACGGCGGCTTCGCCGAGCAGCTGAAGACGAACGCCCGGGCGGTCGTGAAGCTGCCCGACGGGGTCGAGCCGAAGGACGTCGCCGCCCACGCCGACGCGGGCCTCACCGCCTACCACGCGGTGAAGAAGGCGGCGCAGATCCTCTACCCGGGGACGACCGCAGTCGTGATCGGCGCCGGTGGCCTCGGCCACATCGGCATCCAGTCGCTGAAGGTGCTGTCGGCGGCCCGGGTGATCGTGCTCGATCGCTCCGAGGGATCCCTCGAGCTGGCGCGCGAGTGCGGGGCCGACGAAACGATCCTCGTCGACGGGGGCGAGGTCGAGGCGGTGCGCGAGCGCACGGGCGGCCTCGGCGCCGAGGCGGTGCTCGACTTCGTCGGCGAGGGGGGCGCCCTCGAGGACAGCATCGCGATGCTGCGCGAGGCCGGAACCCACTACGTGATCGGCTATGGCGGCGTGCTCAGCGTTCCCGCGATCGACATCATCTCCTCGGAGATCAACGTCGTCGGCAACCTGGTCGGTACCTACAACGACCTGGCCGAGCTGATGACCCTGGCCGCCGAGGGACGGGTCACCCTCCACACCTCGACCTACCCCCTCGACGCGGCCAACCAGGCCATGGACGACCTCGAGGCGGGGCGCCTGCACGGAAGGGGCATCCTGATACCGGGGTGAGCTGCCGCGGGATCCGGCGCCGGCGCTCGTCAACCACCGCGCTGAGGAGTACGCGATCATCGAAGGGTGAGAGCCAATTCAGCGATCGTCGCCGAGCGGATCACTGCGCAGGGCCTCTCCGGCGAGCCGGCCCGCGACCCCGTCGCGGTCGCCGAGCGCCTGCTCGCCGTTCAGGGACAGGACCCGAGGGGCGCTCGCCTGGCGGTGCGCGCGCGCAGCGCCGGGCTGAGCGCGGCGGACGTCGACCGAGCGCTGACCGAGGACCGCTCGCTGCTGATCACCTGGCTCAACCGCGGCACCCTTCACCTGGTCGGCAGCGAGGACTATCCGTGGCTGCACGCCCTGACCACGCCGCCGCTGCTGACCTCGAGCACGCGCCGCCTGCGCCAGGAGGGCGTCAGCGCCGCCGCCGCCGAGCGTGGGGTGGAGACGATCGAGCGCTCGCTGGTCGAGGAGGGCCCGCTGACCCGCGCCCAGCTGCGCGAGCGACTCGACTCCGCCGGAGTGCGGACCGAGGGCCAGGCCCTGGTGCACCTGCTCTTCCTGGCGACCCTGCGCGGGATCGCCGTGCGCGGCCCGATGGCCGGCAGGGAACATGCCTACGTGCTGGTCCGCGACTGGCTGGGCCCGCAGAAGCCGGTCGACCGCGAGACCGCGCTCGCCGAGCTGGCGCGCCGCTACCTGGTCGGGCACGGGCCGGCCGACGACCGCGATCTCGCCCGCTGGGCGGGGCTGCCGCTGCGCGACGCGCGCGCCGGCCTCGCCGCGATCGGCCCCGAGCTGCTCGAGCGCGAGGACGGGCTGGTCGACCTGGCGAATCGCCCGCCGGCCGGGCCACTGCCGCCGCCGCGCCTGCTCGGCGCCTTCGACCCGCTCCTGCTCGGCTGGACCTCGCGCGAGGACATCGTCGGCCCGCACAAGATGCTGGTCACGATGAACGGCATCTTCCGCCCCTTCGCCCTGGTCGGCGGCCGCGCCGTCGCCACCTGGAGGCTGGCCGGCGGCAAGCTGACGATCGAGCACCTGGGCAAGGTCTCGAAGCAGGACGCCGCCGCGCTGGAGGCGGAGGCCGCCGAGGTTCTCGAGTTCCTCGGCGGCCGATGATCGCTGCTGCTACTGGTCCTCGGGGAGGCGGGGCGGCATGTCGCCGGACGAGGCGGGGGGAGCCGGCTGCCCCGGCAGGGCCTCAGCCTCCTGCTCCCAGACGTGGTTCAGCGAGACCTGGAGGTAGGCGAAGAGAGCGGGGGAGAGGAGCAGGTAGAGGATGATCGCGATCCAGCCGTTGACCGGCTCCCTGCCGGCGAGTTTCGACGCGCCCATCACGCGCTTGGTGCCGCGCCAGTAGCTGACCAGCGCCGGAATGACGATGAGGCCGCCGGGGAAGAGGGCGAGGAGCGAGTTGGTCGGGTTCTGCCCGAGGTCGTAGCCCTTGGCCTCGCCGTAGGCCTTCAGCTCCTTGTTGATCTTGTACCACCAGACCAGGTGGTAGATGCCGAGGGTGACGAACGGCAGCAGGGCCACGGCCCACGGGCTGCGGACCTTCACCTCGCTCTGGGTGCCGCGGATGTTCATCTCGTACGCCATGTATCTCCGTTCTCGATTGGGCGCGACTCTCGCTCCGGGTCGACCGTCTGCGTCTCGTGCTTTAGAGATGAGCCGGCTTTCCCGCCATACCCGTGCCCCGAGCATGAACCTTCACCTGGAGCCGCGAGATGGACATGGCGTTCAGGAGCTCGGTCGCGCGACGATCAACGGAGCCGAGGATCTGTATCCAGCGCGAGGCTTCAACGGAGCCGGGGCAATCATCCCCCGGTGACTCCTCGAGGGCGAGGGTCGCCCCACGAGCGATCTTGCTTCAACGGAGCCGGGAAGATAACGGTCCCCGGTAACCGAAAAACGTGCTGGCGCGCGATGTAGTTCTTGAGGCTTCAACGGAGCCGGAGAGTCATCTCCCCGGTGACGGCCGGAGGCGGTCTTGTGGCCGAAGCCGCGGGAGCCGCTTCAACGGAGCCGGGGATGTAGGTCCCCGGTGACGCCCTTGCGCCAGGACACGACTTCCCCCTGCTCGACCTCGCGCCGTCCCCGATACCGCATGCGCACTTGGTTGCGCGAGCATCTCCCCGAGCCGCTCTCGCGGCTCTTCCCGCCTGGATCCCACGACTGCGGGGACCATGAGTGGTTTCGAGCCGATGAGCAGACGGACCGCTGCTGGCACTGCGTCGTCGGCGTGCGTCCCCATCGCCCGATGCCGATCGACCTCGACAGCGAGGTGTGGCAGTCGCTGCGGGAGGCGGCTGGTGAGGGTGATCCGGTGTCGCGGCGGATCGCGCTGCGAATGATGGCCGAGCACGAGGCCTACGAGGCAACGGTGGTTCGCGACATGGAGGAGACGGCCGCAAAGCTCAACGTCGACACGTCGGCACTTGGAAGACAGGTCAAGAACGCCGAGGAAATGTCCAGATCACTCGCAGCCGCGGCTGAATGAGCACGTGGCTTGTCTCGACGCGAACCGCTTGGCGCGCGGGCATTCCTGACGAGAACTGCATCGGCTGAGATCGGCGCTCAGGGGCGCCATAGGCCTTCGATCGGGACGGCCCAGAGGCGGTCGCCGATCGGCTGGGTCTCGCGACCGGGGTGGATCACGAACCCGGACACGAAGCGGTCGCCGAGCCGGTCGCGCACCTGTGCCATAGGGCGCCAGTCGCGACGCGAGAGGCTGACCGTCGACTTGACCTCGACGCAGGCGACGTCGCCGGCCCACGACTCGAGGATGAGGTCGACCTCCTGATCGCCGACCCGGTAGTGGTAGAGGTTGGTCGGCGTTCTCGCCCACTCCGCGTGCCTGAGCACCTCCATCGCGACGAAGTTCTCGAGGCACCGCCCGGACACTCGGTCGTCCTCCGCGAGTCGCTCGCGGTCGGCGCCCAGGAGGCTGGCGAGCAAGCCCGAGTCGACGACGAAGACCTTCGGGGTCGCTCCCTCCCTGCTCGCCAGCGAAGGTCGCCAGCCGGGCACGACCCGGACCACGAACGCCATCTCCAGCAGCTTCACGTACGCCTTCACGGTCTTGCTGTCCATCGCCAGGCGGCGTCCCACCTCTCGGTAGACGAGCGGAGTGGCGGCGCGAGCTGCCAGAAGGCGGAGCAGGCCGGGGACCTCGGACAGTCGGGTGGCGTCGCTCAGATCGGTGAGGTCGCGATTCGCAACCGCCTCCGTGTACGAGCGGTACCAGCGCTCCCGGCGCGCCGGTGGGAGGCCGACTACGGCCGGGTATCCACCGCGGGCGATCCGATCGACGACGGGGCCGGGCCCCGGAGGGGCCGCGACGACGTCGGGTGGAGCTGCGTCGAACAGCGCGTCGACGAGATTTCCGCCGCTCGCCTCGATCTCGCATTGGGCCAGGGGCCACAGCGTGACCGTCTCCAGGCGGCCGGCCAACGTGTCCGGCGTGCGTCGGCTCGTCAGCAGATTCGCCGATCCGGTTAGCAGGTAGCGCCCCGGCCGCTGATCGCGGTCGACCGCCGCCTTGATCGCCAGCAGCAGGTCGGGACCGCCCCGCTGGACCTCGTCGATCAGCGCCGGGGCACCCAGCGCCTCAAGGAAGCCCTCGGGATCGGCGAGGGCCGCCTCGCGCGGGATGCGATCGTCCAGGTTGACGGAGGCGGCTGGGAACTCGTTGGCGACGAGGCCGGCCGCGAGCGTGCTCTTGCCGACCTGGCGCGCGCCCATGAGGAGCAGAACCCGGGCGCTCCGCAGCGCCTCGAGGATCTCGTGGCGGGCGCGGCGCGGATAGAGGTTAGGCGATCTCAATGTTCTGCAATTGCGGAATTTAGATGCTGCAAATGTGGAAAGTCAATTCTGCAATTGCGGAATCACCTATCGGCAAACGTGGAATCCCTGCCTGCCGATAAGCATCAGACGTCTTGAGCCATCGGGTCCCGCCCGCTTCTGCGATCAGCGGCCAGCACCGCCGATGGCGAGCTGCTCTTCGATTCCATCGGCGTCGAACCGGCGCGGGTCGAACGCCGAGGCGTCGTCGAGGTCGAGCCAGTCGAGCATCTCCCGGTGCCGATCGTCGGTTGGGTCGGCAAGGATCTCCTTCAACTCCGCGTAGCCCCACGGACCGCCGCAGTCCTCCGGCGGGCAGGCCCCTTTGGCGGCCACCAAGGCCGGGTAGTGGACCTCAGGGTCGGCGTCGCGCAACTCCTCGACGACGATCTCGTGCTCCCAGTCGTCGCCGAAGTCGTAGGTGTAGAGGAGCCGGTCGCCAACGCCGCCGATCAGCTCGCCGAGACTCACCCCGCGCTCGTCGATGAACCCGAGCTGCGGGTCGGGCACCCCGAACTCCTCGGCGCCGCTTTTGAAGACGTGCATGTGGTAGCCCGCCCAACCGAAGGCGGCCACGATCACCCAGTGCAGGCGGTCCAGCGGAGTGTCGGCGCGGATCAGAAGCCGCCGCCAGACGGGCGGCTTCGACACCCCTCGCAGCTGGACCTTGATCTGGACGACGACCCCCGCGCCCCGATCCTGATCGGGGCTCATCGTTACGGCGTCCGAAGACTCGCTCATCGGCATCTCCTCGTTTCGCTTCGCAATCCAGCCTGGGACGGATGACGCTACCCGGCGCTTCGGCGGCCGGAGTGCCCTCGGCGCGGTCACCCGACGCGCGCGCTCACCCGAAGATGTCGGCGGCGGTGATCGCGAGCAGGCCCTCGGCACGCTCGACTTGCTCGCGGGCCGCCACCGCGTAGGTGGGGTTCGCGCCGAGCTTGGGGAGGGCGGTCGCCTTGACTTCGAGCTCGGTGCGCAGGACGCCGCCGTCGACCCGGCGCGCCCACTTGGACTCACCGAGCAGGACGGCCTTGCGGCTGCGGCCGGCGAGGGCGACGGCGTCGATCTCGATTGGCGGTGAGTCCTGCCACCAGCGGCCGACGTCGACGATCCCTGGTCCCAGCTCGCCGTCTGCCGCGAGCCGGATCAGGTGCTGGCGAAACGCCGACTCCCAGCGCTCTCCCATGTGCTGGTCGAGTTGCTCGCCGAGGACCGGGAGGATCTGCTCGCCGAGGCCGCGGCTGATCGCCGAGCGGTGCCGGTCCAGCAGGCCCAGCCAGAAAGCGAGGAAGTTGTCGGCGACGCGGTAGGTGCGGCGGCGGGTGCGGGCGGGATCCTCGGTCACCGGCACCATTCGCTCGACGAGGCGCAGCTCGACCAGGCGGTCCAACACGCGCGCCGGCTCGGTCCGCACCGCCTGCTCGATCTCGTTGTGCCGCGTGCGGCCGGAGGCGATCGCGCGCAGAACGAGTCCGCCGAGGTCGCCGAGGTCCCCCTCGGTGGCGAGCACCAACTGGCCCTCGTCCAGCAGCCGGCCACCCGGCGTGCAGGCCAGCTCCAGCAGGTTGCGCTCGACGCTCTGGTCGCTGTCCCACCAATCCAGGTAAAGCGGTATCCCGCCGACGATTCCCCAGATCAGGGCGCGCTCGGCTGGATGGAGCCTGGGCAGGAGGTGCGCGGCCTCGTGCGGCCGGAAGGGATGGATCAGCAGGGCCAGGTCGAAGCGGCCGTAGAGCGGCGCACGCTCCTCCTGCATCGCCTCCATCGTTCGCACCGCCGAGCCGCAGAGGAGGATGCGGAGCTTCGTGCCCCCACGCGCCCGGTCCCAGAAGGCGCGCAGGACCCCCGGGAGCTCCGGGCTGACCGCGACGAGGTCGGGGAACTCGTCGATGACGAGCAGCAGGCGCTCGCGGGTGGCAGCGGAGGCGAGCGCGTCGAGCGCGTCGTCCCAGCTCGAGAACGGGCGCGCCTGGAGGTCACGGGCGCCGAGCGAGGCGACTTTCGCGGTCGCCTCGCTGAGCAGGGCCAACTCGTCCGCCGCCGGCCGACCGGCGCCGGTGTGGAAGATCACCCGCTTGTCCCGGGCGAACTCCTCGAGCAGCGCCGTCTTGCCGACCCGTCGGCGCCCCCAGAGGAGTCCCAGTGCCGCGCCCCGCCGCTGCCACCATCGCGACAGCGCGCCGAGCTCGTCCTTGCGGTTGACGAACACGCCCCAAAGCTTACTGACGCCTGATGTAACTGACGCCTGATGTAACCGACGTGGATGTCGGTTGCAATTCTGTCCAGCTGTCGGTCGCGCTCAGCCCAGCTTCGGGCTGCGCCAGGGCTGGCTCAGGCGCCCCACCAGCTCGTCCCCGAGGCCCTCGATCGGGACCCTCACCTGCTCGAGCGAGTCGCGGTCGCGGAGGGTGACGGTGTCGTCGTCCATCGTCTGGTGGTCGACGGTGACGCCCCAGGGGGTGCCGATCTCGTCCTGGCGGCGGTAGCGCTTGCCGATCGAGCCGCCCTCGTCGAACTCAGCGGGGAGCCTGTGGCGCAGGTCCTCGAAGATCTCGCGCGCCTTCTCCGGCATGCCCTCCTTGGAGACGAGGGGGAGGACGGCGACCTTGACCGGGGCCAGCCGCGGATGGAGGCGCAGGACGGTGCGCTGGCGGCCCTCGATTTCCTCGACGTCGTAGGAGTCGACGAGGAAGGCGAGCGTGGCGCGGTCGGCGCCGGCGGCGGGCTCGATCACGTATGGGACGTAGCGCTCTTTGGTCTGCTGGTCGAAGTACTCGAGCTTCTCGCCGCTGAACTTGGCGTGCTGGATGAGGTCGAAGTCGCCGCGGTTGGCGATCCCCTCCAGCTCCGACCAGCCGATCGGGAACAGGTACTCGATGTCGCTGGTCGCCGAGGAGTAGTGGGAGAGCTCGTCGGCGCCGTGGGCCCGCACCCGCAGGTGCTCGGGGCGGATGCCGAGGTCGGTGTACCAGCGCTCGCGCTCCTCCATCCAGTGCCGGTGCCACTTCTCGGCGTCGGCCGGCGGGACGAAGAACTCCATCTCCATCTGCTCGAACTCGCGGGTGCGGAAGATGAAGTTGCCGGGGGTGATCTCGTTGCGGAACGACTTGCCGATCTGGGCGATCCCGAAGGGCGGCTTCTTGCGGGCGAAGCCGAGCACGTTCTTGAAGTTGATGAAGATCCCCTGCGCCGTCTCCGGCCGCAGGTAGACCTCCGAGCCTTTCCCCGCCACCGGGCCCACGTGGGTCTCGAACATGAGGTTGAACTGGCGCGGCTCCGACAGCTCGCCGCCGCACTCCGGGCAGCGGAGCTCGCCGCTGGAGTCCTTGCCTTCCTTTTCCAGGTCCTCGCGGAGGTGGTCCTCGCGCCAGCGCCGCTTGCACTTGCCGAGGCACTGGACCAGGGGGTCGGTGAAGCCCTCGAGGTGGCCCGAGGCCTCCCAGACCCGCGGGTGCTGGAGGATCGCCGAGTCGATCGCGACGATGTCGTCGCGCTCCTGCAGCATCGCCCGCCACCACTCGGCCTTGACGTTGTTCTTCAGCAGGACGCCGTAGTGGCCGTAGTCGTAGGTCGAGCCGAGGCCGCCGTAGATCTCCGAGGAGGGGAAGACGAAGCCGCGCCGCTTGCACAGAGCGACGATCTCCTCCATCGAAACGTCGGTCGAAGGCGGCTCCTGCTCCGTCGTTGCCATGGCGGAACCGTAGCGGCTGCGATAATCCCGCAGCCCGTGCCCATCTACGAGTACAAATGCGAGAACGGCCACGTCTTTGACGTGATCCAGAAGATGGTCGACGAGCCGCTGACCGAGTGCCAGGAGTGCGGCGCCCCGGCGGTGCGCGTCCTGCACCCCGTCGCCGTCCATTTCAAGGGCTCCGGCTTCTACAACACCGACTACGGCAAGAAGAAGGGCGCGGCCTCCGTCGGCGAGGGCTCCAAGGAGTCGAAGGGCTCCGATTCGAGCTCGGAGTCCGGCTCCAGCTCCTCGGAGTCGAAGTCGAGCGAGTCCAAGCCCAGCGAGTCCAAGGCCGCCGCCTCGACGGCCGACTGACCGCCGCTTCCAGGGTTGTGGCCCCTATGGGGGACCAGATGCTGGAATCGTTCGCTAGCCGTTGAGGAACTGGTCCACGGCGCGGTGCCGGACCGACTCGGGGACTTCGATGCTGCCTCCGGGGCCGACCCCGCAGGCGCTCAGGTTGCCGCAGAGGACGTTGGCGGGGGCGCTGCCGCCGATCCCGGCCGCCAGCACCAGCTGCGGCATCGTCAAGAAGCCCATGTCGCTGACGAACGCTTTCGGCGCGTCCCAGCCGATGATCGGGCCGTGGATGAAGTTGTAGGGGAGGCGCAGGGGGTCGGTGAGCCGGCCCTTGATGCCGTTGATCACCGCCTGCTGGGCCTTCTCGCGGTCGAAGTCGTCGTAGCCGAGGGTGAAGGCGCTGGCGCCCGGTCCCGGGCATTCGCTCGGCTTGCGGATGCGGGAGTAGGCGAGCGCCTTTTCGCCGTTCAGGGTGTTCTCGCCCTTGCCGAGGTGCAGGGTCACTCCGCCCTGGCCGCCGCCGGCCCCTCCGGAGATGTCGGCGCAGAGCTTGCGGGGGACGTCGACGGTGACGCCCCCGACCGCGTCGATCAGGTCTTCGAAGCCGGTGAAGTTGACGATCGCGACGTGGTCGATCTCGATCCCGAGGAAGTTCTCGATCGTCTTGATCTGCAGGGCGGCGCCGCCGAAGGCATAGGCGCCGTTGATCTTCTGCGGCGCCTGGCCGGGGATCTCGGCGTAGGTGTCGCGGGGGATCGAGAGTTTGCGGAAGGCGCCGCCGCCGGCCCGGATCAGCATCAGGGTGTCGGCGCGGAACTGACCTTCGTAGCAGCCGTCGTGGGGGGCGTCGCCGTTGGCCTGCTGTTCGAAGCACTTCTCCGATGGCGCCGCCCCCGGCTCCCTGGTGTCGGGCGGGCGGGCGTCGGTGCCGAGGACGAGGATGGTCTGGGCGCTGGGCAGCAGGAACGGATTGCCGTGGAGGGTGTCCTTGGCTTCGCCGGAGAGCTTGAAGGACTGCAGCTGGGCCGAGACGGCGAAGGCCAGGAAGCTGAGCAAGATCCATCCCAAAACCGCGAACCCGACCCATTTGAGAACCCGCCGGACGCGGGTCCGGGGTGGGCGCCGGCGCCGCTCGCGAACCGGGCCCTCCCCCTCGCCAGGCCGCTTTCCAGGCAGCTTTGCGCGGTCCCGCAGGCGGGACAGGTCAGCCGACCGCAGGCGGGAGAGGAGGCTCCTGCGGGATCGGTAAACCTTGTAGTCGGGCGGTCCCGAGGGCCGCTGCTCGCCATCGTCGGGCATAAAAGGGCTAGAAATCATGGCGATGTATTCGGTCGCCCGCCTTCCAGCCCCCGATTGCCCGTGAGCGCAGGGGAGACGATCGGGGTCGATCTGGGGGGGACGAAGATGCTCGTCGGGGCGCTGGCGGGCACCGAGGTCCTCTGGGAGAGCCGTGAGGCTTCGACCGGCCAGGGCGAGGACGATCTCGTCGAGCTGCTGGTGCGGGAGATCTCCGAGGCCCACGAAGCGCGGCCGAGCGCCGCCGCGGTGGGGCTCGGCATCCCCGCCACGATCGACCACGAGCGCGGGGTCGCGATCTCGGCGGTCAACCTGCCGCTGGCCGACCTGCCGATCCGCGACCTGGTCAGCGAGCGCGTCGGGCTGCCGGTCTTCGTCGACAACGACGCCAACGTCGCGGCGCTGGCCGAGCACCTCTTCGGGGCCGGTCGCGACGCCGACGACATGGTCCTGCTGACGATCGGGACGGGGATCGGCGGCGGGCTCGTCCTCAATGGCGAGGTCTACCGCGGGGCGACGGGCGCCGGGGCGGAGCTGGGCCACACGGTGATCGACATCAACGGGCCGCGCTGCCAGGGCAACTGCCCGGGCCGCGGCTGCGTCGAGACCCTCGCCTCCGGCACCGCGCTCGGCCGCGAGGGGCTGGCGGCGGCCGAAAGCGACCCGGACTCGGTGCTGGCGGCGATGCTCGCCGAGGGCCACCCGATCGACGGCAGGGCGGTGACCGAGGCAGCCCTCGGGGGCGATCCGACGGCGGTCGCGGTCTTCGACCTGATCGGGACGAGGCTCGGCGTCGCCCTCACGACTTTCGCAAACATCTTCGAGCCCGAGGTGATCGTCATCGGCGGTGGCGTCATGGCCGCTGGCGACCTGCTGCTGGGGCCCGCCCGGCGCGAGCTGCGGGCGCGGGCGCTGCGGCCGATGAACGAGATTCCGGTGGTCGCGGCCGAGCTGGGGCCCGACGCGGGCATGATCGGCGCCGCGGCGATGGCGCGCATCGAACTGGAAAAGGAAGCGGCCTGATGCCCGGGAAGCTGGTCGTCTGCCCAACCCCGATCGGCAACCTCGAAGACGTCACCCCGCGGATGCGAGAGGCGCTGGTCTCCGCCGACATCATCGCCTGCGAGGACACGCGGCGGACCGGCTCCCTGCTCGACAAGCTCGGGATCCGGCCGGCCCCGCGGCTGGTCTCCAACCACGAGGGCAACGAAACCGCGCGGGCGACCGAGCTGGCACAGCGGATCGAGCGCGGCGAAAACGTCGCCCTGGTATCCGACGCCGGCATGCCGGCGATCTCCGATCCCGGCTACAAGCTGATCCGTCGCTGCATCGACCGCGACCTCGAGGTGACGGTGCTGCCCGGGCCCTCGGTGGTGCCCGTGGCCCTGGTCGCCTCCGGGCTGCCGACCGATCGCTGGCGCTTCGAGGGCTTCCTGCCGCGCCGCGCCGGCGAGATGGAGCGGGTCCTGCGCTCGGCGGAGACCGTCGTCGCCTTCGAGTCCCCGCGCCGCGTCGGCGAGTCGCTGGCGGCGCTGGCCAAACTCGCCCCCGACCGGCCGGCCGCTGTCTGCCGCGAGCTGACGAAGATGCACGAGGAGATCTCGCGGGGGTCGCTGGGAGAGCTGGCGCGGCGCTTCCGTGGCGAGGTCAAAGGCGAGATCGTCCTCGTGATCGGCCCGGCCGCCGCGACCGAGCACGGCAAAGACGTCAGCTTCGCCGTCGATGCCCTGCGCCACCTGGTCCAGTCCGGCGCCCGGCCGCGCGCCGCCGCCAGCGTCGTCGCGGCGCTGACCGGCACCCGCGCCAACGACCTCTACAAAGCGCTGACCGGGCGCGAGGCGCGAAAGTAGAGCAGTGGCCTACTACGTCACCACCCCGATCTACTACGTCAACGCCGAGCCGCACCTCGGCCACGCCTACTCGACGATGGCCGCCGACGTGCTCGCCCGGCACATGCGCCAGCGCGGCGAGGACGTCTTCTTCCTCACCGGCACCGACGAGCACGGCGAGCCGATCGAGACCGCGGCCGAGCGCGAGGGGATCTCGCCGCAGGAGCTGGCCGACCGCAACACGGCCAAGTTCGAAGAGCTGATGCCGATCATCGACGCCACCAATGACTTCTTCATCCGCACCTCCGACCCCCGCCACGCCGAGCAGGTGGCGACGATCATGCAGCGGGTCTACGACAACGGCTGGGTGACCAAAGGGGTCTACGAAGGCTGGTACTGCCCCCGCTGCGCCGACTTCAAGACCGAGCGCGAGCTGGGGCCCGGCAACACCTGCCCGATCCACGAGATCCCGCTCGACAAGGAGCGTGAGGAGAACTGGTTCTTCCGCCTCTCCGCCTTCCAGGCGCAGCTCGAAGGCCTCTACGAAGAACGCCCGGACTTCGTCGTCCCCGACTTCCGCCGCAACGAGGCGGTCGCCTTCATCAAGCAGGGGCTGGAGGACGTCTCGCTCTCGCGGCCGAAGCTGAAATGGGGGATGCGGCTGCCGTGGGACCCCGAGCAGCGGATGTACGTCTGGTTCGACGCTCTCCTCAACTACGTCACGGCGCTGACCTTCGCCCGCGAGGGGGAGGATCTGACCGAGCGCTTCTGGCCGGCCAACCTGCACGTGATGGCGAAGGACATCCTCAAGTTCCACGCGGTGATCTGGCCGGCGCTGCTGTGGGCGGCCGACCTCGAGCCGCCGCAGCGGATGGCGATCCACGGCTACCTGCTGATGGGGGAGAAAAAGATGTCGAAGTCGCTCGGCAACGTGCTCGACCCGTTCGAGGTGATCGATCGCTTCGGCGCCGACGCCCTGCGCTTCTACTGCTTCCGCGAGGTCAGCTTCGGTCAGGACGGCTCGATCTCCACCGCCGGCTTCGAGGCGCGCTACGAGACCGAGCTGGCCAACGACTTCGGCAACCTGGCGAGCCGGGTGCTGGCGATGGTCGAGCGCTACCGCGACGGCACCGTCCCGGTCGCCGCCGTCGACGCCACCCTGGCCGAGGACTTCGAAGGCGTCGTGCCCCGCTTCTGCGAGCTGCTCGACCGCGCCGAGCTGAGCCAGGCGCTGGAGGAGGCCTGGAAGCTGGTGCGCCGCCTCAACCGCTTCGTCGAGGAGTCCCAGCCGTGGGTCCTGGCCAAGGACGAGGCCGACCCCGAGCGGCTCGACGAAGTCCTCTACAACCTGGTCGAGGGGCTGCGGGTGACGACCTTGCTGCTGGTGCCCTACCTGCCGCGCAGCAGCGAGACGCTGCTCGCCGCGCTCGGCGAAGAGGGCCTGGAGCTGGCCGAGCTGGGCTCACGCGAGGGCGGGCAGAGGGTCGAGCGCATCCCGGCGCTCTTCCCGAAGATCGAGTCCTAGCGGGCGATCGCTGAGTTCGCACTTTGTCTCGTCTAGAGCGACAAAGTGCGCACTCAGCCTTCGGCGAGGCGGTCGGGGCCGAGTCGGCCTAGCGCGGCGCGGATTACGCGGGCCGCGCGGGCGTGGCGCAGGCGCGGCAGGCCGAAGCGGTCCTCGAGGGTCGCCAGCAGCGAGTAGTGGTCGTAGGCCCTCTTCAGGCGCACCCCGTGGCGAACGTCGGGGCCGACCAGGAGCGTCATCACCCTCCCCCCGTGGGCGCCGCCGCAGCAGCCGGCGTCGCTGGTCCCCTCGTCGAAGGTGACGATCAGCAGGCCGTGGGGGCCGAGCTGGCGGGTCAGGCGGGGGACCAGGCGGGAGAGGCGGCGGTCGGCGACGCTCAGGGCGCAGTTGTGGGCGTCGGCGCAGAGGCCGGGGCTGAGCCATGAGAACGCTGGGAGCCGGTGGCGGCGCAGGTCGGCCGAGAGCCGAGCTTCCGGGACGACCCGGGCACAGCGGCCGGGTCGCGAGGTAATCGCCGGGAAGTACATGAACGGGTTGTGCCGCTTGACGTATTCGCCGTATTCGGCGCCCGGGTAGCAGGCGGAGGGGAGGCCGCCCATGTAGGCCCGCCACGAGGTCCCGGCGCGGGAGAGTTGCGTCGCCAGGTTGGGGCCGGCGGCGCGGCATTCGACGCAGTTCTCGTCGATCCCGAAGGTCGAGCCGCCGAGCAGGGCCAGGTAGTTGGGGAGCGAGGGATGAGCGACACCGTGGTAGCGCGTCGCCAGCGCGCCGCGCCGCGCGAGGCGGTTGAGGAAGGGCGCTTCGGGGTCGCCGACGACCTCGTCGTACTCGCGGTTCTCGAGCACGATCAGGGCGACGTGGGACTCCATCGAAGGGGAGCTCGCGGCAGCAGCAGCGCTCGGGGCCGGCGCGAGCGCCACCATGAGCAGCAAACCGAAGCGAGCGGCCACCGCACGAGGATAGGCTGAGCCGCTCCGATGATCGATTCCCACGCCCACCTCTTCCTCTGCGAGCAGGCCGAGGCCGAGCTGATCTCGGCGGCGGGCGCGGTGGGTGTGGACAGATTGCTGAACGTCGGGCTTGACGAGGAGACCAACGCGGGCGTCATCGCCTGCGCCGAGCGCAATCCCGGCGTCTTCGCCGCGGTCGGCCGCCATCCCAACGACGCGACAGGATTCGACGACGCGGCGGCAGCCGAGATCGCCCGCCTCGGCGCCCACGAGAAGGTGCGGGCGATCGGCGAGACCGGGCTCGACTTCTACCGCGACACCGCGGCGCCGGCCGAGCAGCGGCGCGCCTTCGCCGCCCAGGTCGAGATCGCCCTCGACCTCGACCTGCCGATCGTCATCCACGCCCGCGACCCCGACGGCTCCAGCGCGGCGATCGACGAGATCTTCGCCACGCTCGACGCCGAGGCTTCCGGCCACACCGTCGTCCTCCACTGCTTCTCGGCCCCGCAGCGGGCCGCCGACGCGGCCGAGCGAGGCTGGTACTGCTCGTTCGCCGGCAACACCACCTACCCGAAGTCCGAGGCGCTGCGGGAGGCGGCCGCGGCGGTTCCCGCGGATCTGATCCTGGTCGAGACCGACGCGCCCTACCTGGCCCCGCAGGAGATGCGGGGACAGCGGAACCAGCCGGCGAACGTCGTCGCCACCGCCCGCGTCGTCGCGGCGGCCCGCGGCATCTCCTACGAGGAGCTGGAGCGCGCGGTCGAGGCCAACGCCCGCGCGCTCTTCGGCTGGTAGCTCCTTGGTGCGGCTCGGCCAGAACTTCCTCGCCGATCCCAACCTGCTCGACGCCATCGTCCGCGACGCCGAGCTCTCGCCGGGCGACGTCGTGCTCGAGGTCGGGGCGGGGGAAGGGGTGCTGAGCGAGCGACTCGCCGCCGCCGCCGCGCACCTGCACACCGTCGAGATCGACCGCCGCCTGGAGCCGGCGCTGGCGGCGCTGGCCGCACTGCCCAACGTCAGCCTGCACTGGGGGGATGCGATGAAGCTCGACCTGGCCGCCTTCGAGCCGGCGCCGACGGCGATGGTCGCCAACCTGCCCTACTCGATCGCGACGCCGCTGATCCTGCGCACGATCGAGCAGCTGCCGAGCCTCGTCAGCTGGACCGTGATGGTCCAGCGCGAGATCGCCGATCGCCTCCGGGCGGCGCCGGGAAGCCGCACCTACGGGTCGCCGAGCGTCGTCGCCCAGCTCGCCTGCGAGGTCGAGCTGCTGCGCAGGGTCGATCCCGCCGTCTTCCGGCCGCGGCCGCGGGTCGACTCGGCGATCCTGCGGATGCGGCGGCGCGGGCCCAGCGCCGACCGGGCGACGCGGGAGCTGGTCCGCGCCGCCTTCGCTCACCGCCGCAAGTCCCTTGCCCGCTCGCTGGAGCACGGCCGGCCGGGTGCCCTGGTGGCCGCGCGGGCGGCGCTGGCCGAGCTGGGGCTCCCCGAGGACGCCCGTGCCGAGGCCCTCTCGCCCGAGGAGTTCGCCGCCCTTTCCGCGAAGCTCCAGGCCAGCGACTGACCCGCCGCCGCGATGCTCGTCCACGCCCCCGCCAAGCTCAACCTCTGCCTTTACCTCGGCCGCACCCGCGCCGACGGGCTGCATGAGCTCTGCTCGCTGTTCGAGCCGCTGGCGCTGGCGGACCTGATCGAGATCTCGGATGCGGATGCCGACGAGGTGGTCTGTCCCGGGCTCGAGGGCGAGAACCTCGCGGCGAGGGCGCTGGCGGCGCTGCGCGAGCGGGGCTGGGACCGGGGCCCGCTGCGGGTCGAGATCGACAAGCGCGTGCCGGTCGCCGCGGGGCTGGGGGGTGGCAGCGCCGACGCCGCCGCGATCCTGCGCCTGGCTCGCGGCCGGGTGACGGGGCTGCAGGAGATCGCGGCCGAGCTGGGCGCGGACGTTCCCTCGCAGCTGGTCCCGTCGCTGGCGCTCGTCCGCGGCGCCGGTGAGCGGGTCGAGCCCCTGCCCGAGCCGGCGCCCCACGCCGCCGTCCTGCTGCCCGACGGAGGCGGCCTCGGCACTGCCGACGTCTTCGCCGAGGCCGACCGGCTCGGCCTCGGGCGCGAGCAGGCGGAGCTGGACGAGCTGGCTGCGCGCCTGCGCGAGGTGGCCGGCGCCGGCGCCTCGCCGCTCAGCTACCCCGACCTGCTTGTGAACGACCTCGAGGCCCCGGCGCGCTCGCTGCGCCCGGCGATCGGTGACGCGCTCGACCAGCTGCGCGAAGCCGGCGCCCCGATAGCGATCCTCAGCGGCTCCGGCCCGACCGCCGTCGGGCTCTTCGCCGATCTCGGCGCCGCCCGCGAGGCCGCCGCGACCATCGACCGCGACGACACGATCGTCTGCGAGGCGGGGAGGGCGCCGTGAAGCTGCCGGGAGAGGGGGGAGGCAACCGCAAACGGCTGCTGCTGGTGGCGATCGCCGCCGGGGTCGCCTTTGGCTACTACCTGCTCAGCCAGGAGCTCGGCAGCGTCGACCTGCAGGGCCTGCTCGAAGACGTCTCCAACACCCTCGGCGCCTGGACCTACCTCCTGGTCGGGGTCTTCGCCTTCGCCGAGACCGGCGCCTTCGTCGGCCTCGTCGTCCCCGGCGAGACGGTGATGACGCTGGGCGGCGCCGTCGCCGGGCAGGGGGCGATCGACGTCTACCTGCTGATCGCGATCGCCTGGTTCGCGGCCTGGGCCGGGGACTCGACCAGCTTCTTCGTCGGCCGCCGCCTCGGCCGCGGCTTCGTGATCCAGCACGGTCCCCGCGTCGGGATCAGCCACGAGCGCTTCGAACGGGTCGAGGACTACTTCTCCCGCCACGGTGGCAAGACGATCTTCATCGGCCGCTTCATCAGCCTCGTCCGCGCCCTCGCCCCCTTTATCGCCGGCAGCTCCGGCATGCGCTACCGCGACTTCGTCCCCTACAGCATCCTCGGCACCGGGCTCTGGTCGACCGCCCACATCCTCGTCGGTTACTTCTTCTCCCGCAGCATCGAGACGGCGGCCAAGTACGCCGGCAAAGGAGCCTTCCTGCTCGGCACTCTGATCGTCGTCGTCGCCGGCTCGATCTTCCTCTTCCGTCACTTCCGGGTCGAGGAGAACCGGCGCTCGGCGGTGCGCTGGATGGAGGGCCACGCGGTCGCCCGCTGGCTGGTCGTGCTCGCCCGGCGCTACCAGCCCCAGCTGCGCTTCCTCTGGGACCGGGTCACGCCGGGCGGCACCTTCGGGCTCGAGTTCACCTCGCTGATGGCGACCCTCTCCGTCGCCCTCTTCGCCCTCGTCGCCTACACCGTTCTCGTCGGCCGCGAGCCGGGGCCGACCCCGGGCGACGAAACGGCGATCGACGTCGTCGCCCACCTCCACAGCGGCTTCCTCGAGGGACTCTCGCGGGTTGTCGGCTTCCTCGGCAGCGGCGCCTTCACCTGGAGCCTGACCGCCGTCTGCGCGGCCCTGCTGGCGGCGCGCCGGCGCTGGGCCGAGTTCGGGGTCCTGCTCGCCGGGATGACCCTGACCTCGATCGGCTTCCACGAGCTCAAGGCGGACATCGATCGACCGCGCCCGGACGGCGGCCTGGTGGACTCCTCCGGCTCCTCGTTCCCCAGCGGCCATGCGGCCCACTCGGTGCTCTACGTCTGGCTGGCGGTGACGATCGTCATGCGGTTGCGGCCGGGGATGGCCCGGGCGGCCGCGGTCGTCGCGGCGGGAATCACGCTGACGGCTCTGGTCGGTCTCTCCCGCGTCTACCTCGGCGTCCACTACCTCAGCGACGTCAGCGGCGGCTGGGCGCTGGGGGCCGCCGCGTTCTCCTTCTGCGCCGCGATCGGCCTCGTCATCTCCCAGGTACGGCAGAATCCCAGGCAGTGACTCTTCTTGCCCTGACCAAAGTCGGCAACCAGTACTGGCTCTTCGGCGGCGCCGGGCTGATCTGCCTGGTCATCTTCGTCGCCCTGATCCTCAGCCCGGCGCTCAGCGCCCACGGGCGGATCTGGGAGAAGGCGGCGGCGGGATTCCTCTCGGTCTTCGTCCTCGCCGCCCTGATCCTGGTCGGAGTGGCGATCGGGCTGCTGATCGTTCTCTACTACCCAGAGATAGACGAATTCCTCAAGGGCGGGTAGCCAGGGATAATGAACGGATGCCCGCGCCCTCAAAGGGGACTGAAAGTCCTGCAAAAGCCCAAGATCCGGGACTGCTCGACGCGCTCTCGGAAGCGGTCGAGTCGGGCGCCGGCCTGCCCGCGGTCGCGCGCGCGGCGGCACGCCTGCTCGACGCCAGCGTCGCCCTGATCGACCGCTCCAGCGCCGTCCTCGCCGTCGCCGGCGCAGCTCCGGACCAGGAGCAGAGGCTGCTTTCCGGCGGCGAGGGAGTGTTGACGGTCGAGCTGCGAGTTGCCGACAGCGCCGTCGGCGAGCTCCGCTACCGGGCCAAATCGCCGCCCGATCCGGCGATCGCCCGCATGGTGACCACCCTGCTGGCGCTGGAGCTGGAGCGCTCCCGCTCGCCGGAGTGGGAGAGCGAGGAGGTCGCGAGCGCCTTCGTCGCCGCCGTGCTGGCCCGGGAAGTGACCGATCGCGGCGACATCGTCGCCCGTGGCGCCGAGCTCGGCGCCGACCTCGACCGCGGCGCCGGCGTGCTGGTGCTCCGCGCCGCGCCACGGGCGGCGCAGACGGGGGAGTGGCGCGAACGGGTGCTGACCCTGGCCCTGCGGGCGCTGCGGTCCCTGGCCCCGGGCTCGCTCGCGACCACGAGCGAGGGCGAGGTCGCGGCCGAGGTCTCGGTCATCGTCCCGGCCGAGGACGACGAGCGGCTCGCCCGCGCCGCCGCCGGGCTGGCGCGGGAGCTGGACGACAGCCTCGCCGGCTTCCACCTCACCACCGGCCGCAGCCGCCGTTGCGCCGACCCGGTCGACCTCTACCGCGCCGGCAGCGAGGCCCGCCTCGCGGTCAACGTCGGCGAGGCCGAGGGCCACTCGGTCCTGGCCTTCGAGGACACCGGCGCCTACCGCCTGCTGCTGCCGGCGATGAGCGAGGACCCGGGTGAGCTCGAACGCTTCTACGCGGAGACGATCGAGCCGCTGGCCAACTACGACGAGCAGTACGAGACCGAGCTGGTGGCGACCGTCGAGGCCTACCTCGACAACGACGGCAACGTCGCCGCCACCGCCAAACAGCTCTTCACCCATCGCCACACCGTGCGCTACCGCCTGGAGCGGGTGAAGGAGCTCTGCGGCCACGAAGTCTCGGCGACCGAGGGCCGCGAGAAGCTCGGCCTCGGCCTCAAGGCGATGCGCGTCCTCGGCATCGCCTCCCCGCGCGGCCCGGCGCTCGAGCCCGGCGTCAAGGGCGGCAAGGTGGCGCGCACGTCGCCGGAGGAGTAGCGGGGCGCTTAAGCTTTGCGCTGGCTTCCTTGGGGAGTCGGCTAATGGTAGGCCACGGGCTTTTGGTGCCCGCCGTCCCGGTTCGAGTCCGGGCTCCCCAGCTGATCTTCGTCTGAATTGGCCAGCGAACTTGGCGCCAGCAGGCACGAGTGTCGTCTTCTTCATCTCTGGGGGATGGAAAAAACGACACTCGTTGGGCAGCGCGTCCGATGGCGCCGCATAGGATCTTCTCCGTGGAGATCGGAGGAGCGTCGATGGACCCGGAGGTCCGCGAAGGGCTGGCGAGGAGCTGGAAGGGCCTGATGTTCGTCGGCGTGGTGGCGATCGTGGTCGGCTGCGTCGCGATCCTGGTGCCGGCCGTCGCCTCGGTGGGCACGGCGATCTTCATCGGCTGGATCCTGCTGATCGCCGGCGCCTTCCTGGTCGCCGCCGCTTTTTCGGCTCCCTCGATCGGGACCGTGGTCCTGCGCCTGCTCTGGGCCGCCCTGACCGTGGTCGTCGGCGTCTGGCTGATCGTCGAACCGCACCACGGCACCCTGACCCTGACCCTGGTCCTCGGCATCTACTTCCTCTTCATGGGCCTGACCCGGATCGCCGTCGCCTTCGCCGGCCGCGGCCAGCCCAACGCCGGCCTGCTCGGGCTCAGTGGCGTCGCCGGCCTCCTGATCGGCATCCTCATCCTCGTCAAGTTCCCCAGCTCCGCCGACTGGGCAATCGGCCTCCTGGTAGGAATCGACCTGATCTTCGCCGGCTGGACGCTGACCTCTGTTGCCCTCGTGGGCAAAGACCTCGCCCGGGGAAAAATCAGCTAAGGACCACCGAGCCCGCCCGGGATCGCGTTCTCGGGTGCAGTCCTGCCAGATGCGCTCCTCGCACGGGTGGCGTGGGGGTGTCCACCACGACAGGACCCGTGCGCAGCCCACCCGCATCTGACAGGATCCGCCACCCGCGTTTACGATCCCCGGGTGAGTTCGCCTCTGGTTCTCGTGATGGCGGCGGGCGAGGGCACCCGCATGCGCTCGTCGACGCCGAAGATGCTGCACCCCGTCTGCGGGCAGCCGATGGTCGCCTGGCCGATCCTTGCCGCGCGTGAGGCCGGAGCGGACCGTGTAGCCGTGATCGTCTCACCGGGTCGAGACATCTCCCCGGCGCTGCCGGAGCGCGTCGAGACGGTTGTGCAGCCGGAGCCGGACGGGACCGGCGGCGCGATCCGAGCCGCCCAGTCGCTGATCGCGGAATGCGAGACGGTTCTGATCCTCTCCGGCGACGTGCCGCTGATCGGCACCGACACGATCGCCGGGCTGCTCGAGGCCCACGCCGCCTCGCCGGCGGCGGCGACGATGCTGACGATCGAGCTGCCGGAGGCCGGGGCCTACGGGCGGGTGGTGCGTGGCGCCTCCGGCGAGGTCGAGCGGGTGGTCGAGGCGAAAGCCGCGGGCGACGCCAGCGCCGAGCAACTGGCGACCCGCGAGGTCAACGCCGGCACCTACGCCTTCGATGCGGCCCCTCTCGCGGCGGCGCTGGCGACGCTCTCCAACGACAACGCCCAGGGCGAGTACTACCTGCCCGACGTCTTCCCGGCGCTGCGGGAGGCCGGTCACACCGTCGCCGCCCACCTCGCCGACGACATCGCGGTGACGATGGGGGTCAACAACCGCGCCGATCTCGCCGGCGTCGAAGCGGAGGCACGAGGTCGCATCCTCAAGGCCCACATGCTCGCGGGAGTGACCGTCGTCGACCCTGGATCGACCTGGGTCGACGCTGGCGTCGAGATCGCCGCCGACGTCCGGATCGAGCCTGGCACCAGCCTGCGTGGGGAGACCAGCGTCGGCGGAGGGGCGGTGGTCGGGCCGCTGACCACGCTGATCGACAGCTCCGTCGGCGCCGAGTCCACCGTCGTCCACTCCTACCTGGTCGACTGCGACGTCGGCGAGCGCTGCTCGGTCGGGCCCTTCGCCCACCTGCGGCCCGGGGCGGTCCTCGACGCCGGCGCCAAGGCCGGCACCTTCGTCGAGATCAAGAACTCCCACATCGGCAAGGGCACCAAGGTCCCGCACCTGGCTTACGTGGGCGACGCCGACATCGGCCCGGGCAGCAACCTGGGCGCCGGGTCGATCACCGCCAACTACGATGGATTCCGCAAGAACCGGACTGTGATCGGCCGGGACGTGCGGATCGGCGTTGACACGATGCTGATCGCGCCGGTAGAAGTCGGGGACTCCGCCTACACTGGCGCTGGCGCAGTGATCAAGGATGACGTGCCCGATGGGGCGCTCGCCGTCAGCGAGAACGCGCAACGGAACATCGACGGATACGCAGCCGAGAAGGCAGCGAAGATGCGAGAGGAACAGAGCCCGTGAGCACGATCGAGGATCGCCCGCAGGTGGGGACCGCCATCGAACACGACTACACGAAGCGGATGATGGTCTTCGGTGGCCGCAGCTCGATGGACCTGGCTGCCAAGGTCGCCGGCAAGCTCGACCTCGACCTCGGCCAGGTGACCCTCAGGACCTTCGCCAACGGCGAGGTCTACTGCCGCTACGAGGAGTCGATCCGCGGCGCCGACGTCTTCATCGTCCAGTCGACCTGCGCCAGCGAGCAGAGCGGGATGACGCCGAACGACTCGCTGATGGAGATGCTGACGATGATCGACGCCGCGCAGGGCGCCTCCGCGCACCGGATCATCGCCGTCATGCCCTGGTACGGCTACGCCCGCCAGGACAAGAAGTCGGCCCCGCGCGAGCCGATCTCCGCCCGCATCGTCGCCAAGTGCCTCGAGGGGGTGGGGGTCGACCGCGTCCTCACCATGGACCTCCACGCCGGCCAGGTGCAGGGCTTCTTCCACGTGCCGGTCGACCACATGACCGCGATGCCGATGCTGACCCAGTGGTTCATCGACCAGGAGCTGACAGAGGAGCTCGTGATCGTCTCCCCCGACGCCGGCCGGGTAAAGACCGCGCGCAACTTCGCCCGCCGAATCGGCACCCACTGGGCGGTGATGGAGAAGGAGCGCCCCGCCCAGCAGGTGGCCGAGATCGGCTACGTCGTCGGCGACGTCAAGGGCAAGACCGCGGTCCTCGTCGACGACATGATCGACACCGCCGGCACCCTCTGCGCCGCCGCCCAGACGGTGCTCGACGAGGGCGCCGCCCGGGTCATCGCCTGCGCCACGCACGGGGTCTTCTCCGGCCCCGCCTTCGAGCGGCTGTCCAACTCGAGGATCGAGCAGATCGTCGTCACCGACACGCTGCCGCTGCGGCCCGGCGCTCCCGACAACATCACCGTGCTCTCCACCGCCAGCACCTTCGCGGACTCGATCCGGCGCATCTTCACCGACGACTCCGTCTCGGAGATCTTCGCCGGCGAGAACCAGCTCTTCTAGCGGCGTCGTGCTCTGATGGCTGAAGCACTGCGCCTCGTAGGCCACAAGGGCGCCGACCTGATCGCCCCCGGAAACACGGTCGAGAGCTTCGTCGCCGCGGTCAAGCACGGCGCCGACACGATCGAGCTCGACGTCCTCTGGCTGCAGGACGCCCACCTGCCGCTGGAGCAACGGGCGCCGCTGGTCATCGCTCACGACTGGGCCGACGCCGCACGCCGCACGCCATTGGCGCTGACCGAGGCGCTCGACGCTTTCCTGACGCCGCCGCTGGACCGGGTCGAGATCGACCTCGACATCAAGCTCCCCGGGCGCGAGGAGGAGATCGTCGCGGCGCTGCGGGAGCGGGACCTCCTCGGCCGGGCGATGGTCTCGACGATGGAGCTGTACTCGCTGGCCCGGATTCGCGAGCTGGAGCCGGAGCTGCGCCGTGGCTGGACCTATCCCAAGGTGACGAAGGACTGGACGTCCAAGCGCTGGGCGAAGCTGCCGATGGCGGCGGCGCTGGTGGCGATGCGCCACCGCCTGCCCGGCCTCGCCGCGCAGGAGCTGCCGAGGATGGGCGTGGCGGCGATGTGGGTCTACCACCCGCTGGTCAGCCCCCGCCTGGCCCGGATCTGCGACCTCGCCGAGGTCGAGCTGATCGCCTGGACCGTCGACGACCACGCCCGCATGGGCAAGCTGGTCGCCGCCGGGGTCCACGGCCTCTGCTCGAACGATCCGCGGCTGTACTCCCGCCTCGCTAGTCGCTGACGTCGCGGCGGCAGACCAGCAGCGTCCCGATCGCGACCAGGCCGAGCGACCAGGCGGCGAGGACGAGCCCGCCGGAGACCTGGCCGAGGCTGGCGTTGCCTTCCACGTTCCTGTGCAGGGAGCTGATCGCCTGCGCCGGGAAGTAGTCGCCGATCGACCCGGGAAGCAATTCGGGCAGCGGCGAGAGGACGAAGAAGAAGGCGATCGCGGCGATGATCGCGCCGACCTGGTTGCGGACGATCGCGCCGACGCCGAAGCCGAAGGCGCAGATCAGCGCCATCGAGACGACCACTCCGGCGTAGATCGAGACCAGGCCGTCGGTCGACGGCATGTGGCCTTTGCGATCGGCGAGCAGCGGCACCGCCAGGCCGGCGTTGACGGCGACGTAGGCGAGCCCGGCGACGATGCCGACCGCCAGCGTCAGGCCCAGCTTCGCCAGCAGCACCGGGTAGCGACTGGGGGAGGCGAGGAAGGTCGAGCTGGCGGTGCCGTGGCGGAACTCGGTGGTGATCATGAGCACGCCGAGCACCAGCATCAACACCAGCATCAGGCCGATGCCGGTCGCGACTTCGTCGAGGTCGCCGATCTCTTCCAGCGGCGCCAGGCCGACGTAGAGGCCGGCGAAGAGCGCCTCGCCGAGCAGCCCGATCCCGAGCATCACCCAGGTCGTGCGGACCGACCAGAGCTTGATCCACTCGCTGCGCAACAGACTCACTCGGTGCCCTCCTCCTCGCCCATCACCGCGAGGAAGCGCTCCTCGAGGCTCGAGCGCTGCGGCGCCAGCTCGTGCAGGGCGATCCCCAGCCGCAGCGCCGCCTCGCCGATCTCCTCGCCGCCGCTGCCTCCGACCAGGAGCGCGCCCTCCTCGTCGCGCTCGACCGTCGCCCCGCCTGCGACCAGCTCCTCGGCGAGCCGGTCGACGTCCGCTGCCAGGACCCGCATCCGGTGCTCCTCGCCGGCGGTGAACTCGGCCAGGCTGGTCTGGGAGACGAGCTTGCCGTTGCGGATCACGATCAGCTCGTCGGCGGTCTGGGCGACCTCGGAGAGGACGTGGCTGGAAACGAGGACGGTGCGACCCTCGGCGGCCTGGGCGCGCAGCAGGTCCCGCAGCCACCTCATCCCCTGCGGGTCGAGGCCGTTCGCCGGCTCGTCGAGGATCAGCGTCCGCGGGTCGCCCAGCAACGCCGCCGCCAGCGCCAGGCGCTGGCGCATCCCCAGCGAGTAGCCCCTGACGCGGCGGTTGGCGGCGCCGCTGAGCTCGACCAGCTCCAGCACCTCCTCGACCCGAAAGCGGGGGATCCGCGCCGCCGCGGCGAGCGTGCGCAGGTGTCCGCGGCCGCTGCGGCCGGGGTGGAAGGCGGTGGCCTCCAGGGCGGCGCCGATCGTCCGCAGCGGGTCCGTCATCTGCGCCGGGGGGCTGCCCTCGACGAGCGCCTCGCCGGCGCTCGGCCGCAGCAGGCCCAGCAGTGCCCGCATCGTGGTCGTCTTGCCGGCGCCGTTGGGGCCGAGGAAGCCGGTGACGCGGCCGGCGTGCACCTCGAACGAGAGATCGTCAACCGCGACGGTCCTCCCGTAGCGCTTCGTCAGGTTGCGGACTTCGAGCTCGGCCACCCGCGGGACCGTATTCGGATCAGATGGTGCCGGGCGTCGCCGTCGGAGGCGCGTTGCGGCCGCCTTTGACCTTCACCGCCGACTCCATCTCCTCCCGGGTGAAGCCGCCGACCGTTTCGCCCTCGAGCGCGTAGCGGTAGAGGGCGACTCCGAAGACGCCGCTGAGCGCTTTCGAGATCAGCAACGCGATCGCCAGCACCAGGGCGCCGATCACGACCAGCAGCGCGCCGAGGAAGGAGGCCGAGGACCACAGCAGCACTCCGGCGACGATCAGGATCGCCGCCGGCAGCAGGCCGGCGAGGAAGATGATGCCGCCGATCGCGATGTTGCCGGCGATCTGCGTGCCCCAACGCTGACGGAAGATCGACGCCGAGCGCTTCAGGGTGTCGAACGGGCCGGTGCCCTCGATCGCGATCACCGGCACCGCGAGGAAGGTGACCAGGGACCAGGCCATGCCGACCAGCCGCGCGGCGATGTCGCCCGCGACCCCGCCCTGGTTCTCCAGCACGCCCATGACGACGCTGATCGCGGTCGAGATCGCGGCCCAGCCGCAGATCTGGCTGAAGCGGCTGCGGGCGACGTCGAGCCCGTCGGAGACGGTCGCCTCCTGGCCGCTGAAGATCATGTTGGCGGCGGCGGCGAGGCCGACGCTGAAGTAGAAGCCGACGACGCTGAGGACGTAGACGCCGATCACCAGCAGCGGAATCGCGCCGGCGAGGCTGTCCTGGTCGAGCAGGTAGAGGCCGGGGCCGAGGAAGACGATCGCCAGCAGCGTGGTGGCGACGCCGCCGTAGAGCGGGAAGCGGATCAGCGAGCGGTGCTCGTTCAGCAGCGCCCAGCTCTTCTTCGTCAGTGCCCAACCGCGTCGAATCCTGCCCATCGTCTCTCCTCGTTCAGTAAGCCGGCCGTCAGGTGGTTTCGGCCAGTCCCGGCGTTCGCTTGAGCCCTCTTTCCTCGAAGTACTCCCACTCCTGCTCCCCGAGCACGGTGGCGGGCGGGTCGGCGTAGACCCACTCGCGGGCGATCCGGTGCCAGTTTCGCTTCGCTCGCAGCTGCCCGAGCACGGCGACGACGCCGATCTCCATCCGCCGCCCCATCAGCTCGTCGGCCGGGATCGACTCGCGCCGCATCAGGTCGAAGTACTCCGAGCGCGGGTCGTTGGTCGACTCGATGATCTTCATCACCCGCTGCGCGCTGATTTCGATCTCGCGGTCCTCCAGGTACCAGCCGCCGACCGACCGCATGTGGGCCATCAGCCGCTCGGCGTCGAGCTTGGAGGGCTTTTTGACGAAGCCGAGGTCGTGCAGCGCCTGGCGCACGGCCTCGGGGTCGTTGCGCGAGGCGGCGTCGAAGGCGCGCTGCTCGAGCAGGATCTGCTCGCGGTCGAGCTTCTTCGTCATCCCGAAGTCGAGGAAGGCGACGCGGCCGTCCTCCATCAGGATGTAGTTGCCGGGGTGGGGGTCGGCGTTGAAGTGCTGGAGGTGGTAGATCGAGCCGAAGCTGCCGCGGAAGACGATCTCGCCGAAGCGGCTGCGCTCCTCCTGGGGCAGTTCCTTGATCTCCTCGAAGCCCTTGCCGACGACCAGCTCGGTGACCAGGACCCGGCGCCGCGAGAGCCGGGTGACGACTTCGGGCACGTAGATGAAGGGGTGGTCGCGGTAGGCGCGGGAGAAGGTGCGCTGGTTCTGCGCCTCGTACTCGTAGTCGAGCTCCTCCATCACCCGCTCGCGCAGCTCCTCGGCGATCGCCTTGGCGTCGAGGCCGGGGGCGATCGCCCGCGCCAGCCGCACCAGGGTGCCGGCGTTGCGGAGGTCGGCCTCCAGGGCCTCGGCGATCCCCGGGTACTGGATCTTGACCGCGACCCGGCGCCCGTCGAGCAGCTCGGCCCGGTGCACCTGGCCGATCGAGGCGGCGGCGAATGCCTCGGGCTCGATCTCGGCGAAGTACTCGGAGAGCGGCTCGCCGTCGTACTCCTCCTCCAGGACCTTGACCACCTTGTCCCAGGGCATCGCCGGCGCGTCGGTGCGCAGTTTCGCCAACTGCTCCTGGTAGATCTCGCGGTACTCCTCGGGGATGAACTCGGTGTCGATGAAGGAGGCGAACTGCCCGAGCTTCATCGCCG
>JBBDYP010000045.1:0-4656 GCA_040900615.1 Solirubrobacterales bacterium
CCGGGCTCTCGCCCGGCCCTTCTTACTGGTCCTCAGTTGCCGGCTGCCTCAGCCTCCGGTAACCGTACCTACTCGAATCGCGATGATCTGCGCCTTGAACGCGGACACTTTGTTGGTCGCCCCCTGGCGGCAGGCGAGATCCATGCGGCCTCCGTCCGATACGCCAACCGCCGTCACGCCAGCGCTCGGGAAGAGCAGCCCCGGCAGCGCGGTAATGCTCTGCTCGGCTAGTTCGGTTCCGTCGTCGATCAGCCTGCAAACCGCGTCATGGTCTTCCGCAAGGTCGGTGTTGATGAACTCGCTCTGGGCCGTAACGACGAAATTGCCCGCCGGCAGCGTCAGAGTGGTGACGCTTTGTTCGGGACCATAGGTACCGATCAACCCATTTGCCAGATTCTGCGTACTCGAGGAGACCGGCGAGCGGAACGCCTGGGAGCGCTCGGCTTCGGCCAGCTTCCCGCTGTTAACCGCGCTGTCGGCCAGCTTGCCGGTGGTCACCGCGCCGTCGGCCAGCTTGCCGGTGGTCACCGCGCCGTCGGCGATCTTGTCCGTCGAGATCGCACCGTTGGCGACCTTGCTGTTCGTCACGGCACCGTTCTTGATCTTGCCGGCCGCAACCGCTTCCTTCTTGATTTTGGCGGTGGTCACGGCGTTCTTCTTCAGCTGTTTGGAGCCGACAGTGTTCTTGCCGAGCTGCGCCGCCGCGAAGGCGGTTGCCCCTCCGAGCACGAGGAAGACAGCGATGGACGACATCACGTTTGCGTACGTGAGCCGCTTTCGAATCTGATTCACGAGGAGGTTCTCCTTGAGTCGAGGGACGAATGAGCCGGAGGCTCTTCCCCCAGCGAGATCCCGCACACAATGGCTTTCCTGACCCTTTCAGCCACTTCGGACGCTGTCAACCGTCCGTGGACGGTGGGTCAGCCGCCGCGCGCCTCGGCGCTCTCCGCCGCCTCCGCCAAGCGCTCGACCATGCGGGCGAACACCTCGATCCCCGGGTCGGCCTTGCCGTACGCCCCTGCCGCGTAGCGGGCGTAGACACCCTCGAGGATGATCGCCAGCTTCCAGTAGCCGAGAGCGATGAAGAAGTCGAGCTGGGAGATGTCGCGGCCGGAGCGCTCGGCGTAGCGGGCCGCCAGCTCTTCAGGCGTGGGGAAGCCCGGCGCCAGGTTGGCGGGCCGGCCGAGCGCGATCGTCTCCTCGCCGCGGTCGGGCCAGTAGGCCATCAGCGTGCCGAGGTCGGCGAGCGGGTCGCCCAGCGTGCAGAGCTCCCAGTCGACGACGGCCGCCACCTCGCCGGCCGGGGTGAGGATCATGTTGTCGAGGCGGTAGTCGCCGTGGACGAGGGTCGCCGGGCCCTGCTCGGGGATGCGGGCGGCGAGGCGGTCGTGGAGGCGGTCGATCGCCTCCAGCTCGCGCGTCTTCGACTTCTCCCACTGCCCCTGCCAGCGGCGCAGCTGGCGGGCGACGTAGTCCTCCCTGCGGCCGAGGTCGCCGAGCCCGACCGCGTCGGGGTCGACGGCATGGATCGCGGCCAGGGTGTCGGCGACGCGCTCGCCGATCGCTCGCCGGTCGTCCTCCTCCGGGAAGGACTCCTCCACCTCGGCCAGGCCGCGCAGGACCGGGCCCTCGACGAAGTCCATCACGTAGAAGGGGGCGTCGTTGACCGACTCGTCCTCGCAGAGCCCGACCACGGCCGGGACCGGGACCTCGGTCGGTCCCAGTGCCGAGACGACCCGGAACTCACGGGACATGTCGTGGGCGGAGCCGAGTCGCTTGCCGAGCGGCGGCCGCCGCAGCGCCCAGCTGCGCCCGGCGCCGTCGCTGACGCGGTAGGTCAGGTTGGAGAGCCCGCCGGCGATGCGCTCGAAGGTCAGCGGCAGCTGCGCCTCGGGCGCGTGCTCGGCGAACCAGCCCTCGACCCCCGCCTGGTCGATCCCCTCGGTGACCGCGGCGAAGGCGTCGCCCCGGCCTGTAGCCTCGTCCCCCATAGCCGCGCAAGCATATTCACGACCACCGAGACGACTGAACCCGTCGCTTGCCAACAGGCTGAGGATCGGCTTCGCCGTCGGCTTTGCCGTGCTCACAGCGATGGCGGTGATCGGCGTCGGCCGCTTCATCCAGCAACGCCAGGACTTCGAGGACGCGATCGCCCGCTCCTACCAGGTGGAGATGTCCGCCCGGGTCAGGTTGGCGCAGGGAACGGGATCGCAGGCCGCTCGCGCCACCGTCCAGAACGAAGCGCGGGAACGAAGCCGGCTGCGCGATCACATCTCCAGCGACACCCGCGACACCGCGATCCTCGTCGCCGCGGGGCTGATCGCCGGGCTGACCGGGGCGCTGCTCCTCTTCAGCGGCCTGATCGCCTCGATGCGGCGCCCGCTGGAGGAGCTGGTCGACGCGTCCGGGCGCCTCGCCGCCGGCGACCGCAGCGCCCGGGTCGAGGTCGGCGGGCTGGCCGAGACGGCGGCCCTCGGCGCCGCCTTCAACGAGATGGCCGACGAGCTGGAGCGTGAGGCGAGCCAGCGCGACCAGCTCGACCGGCTCAAAGACGAGTTCGTCCTCACCGCCTCGCACGAGCTGCGCAGCCCGCTGACCTCTGTGCAGGGCTTCGCCGAGCTGCTGATGCTGGAGCGCGACAGCCTCACCCCCAGGCAGGTCGAGACCGTCGAGATCATCCTCGACAACTGCCGCCACCTGGTGCGGCTGCTCAACGACCTGCTCGACCTCGCCCGCAGCGACGCCGGCCGCCTCTCGATCCAGGCGCGCCCGACGGAGCTGGCGCCGCTGATCGACGACGCGGTGCGGACGATGCGGGCTCAGACCGAAAGCGGCGGTCAAAACCTGACCCAGTGGGTAGAGCCGGAGCTACCCATGGTCAACGTCGAGCCGGGCCGGATTCGTCAAATACTCGTGAATCTCCTTACCAACGCTCATGAGTACTCACCCGAAGGTGCGTCCATTCAGGTGACGGCGCGAGCGGAGGGTGATGAACTGGTGGTCGCCGTGATCGACGACGGGCCGGGCATTCCCGAGAGCCAGCTGGAGCAGATCTTCGAGCGCTTCACCAGGGGCGACGCCGGCCTGACCCAGCGGGTCGGCGGCACCGGGCTCGGCTTGGCGATCTCGAAATCATTGGTCGAGCTGCACGGTGGCAGGATCGAAGTGGATTCGACGGTCGGCAAGGGCTCCACCTTCAGCTTCCGCCTCCCCGCGGCTACCACCGTGGACGGAGCGGTGGGGGCGGAGCGCGCCGCCGCGGAGACGAGCTGATGGCCAAGATCCTCGTCGCCGACGACTCCGAGACGATCCTGCTCCTGCTGCGGACGCGCCTGGAGCTTGCCGGCCACCAGGTGGAGACCGCCGCCGACGGCCAGGAGGTGACCGAGCGCCTGCGCGACAGCGACCCGGAGTCCTACCCCGATCTGCTCCTGCTCGACGCGATGATGCCCCGCAAGTCCGGCATCGAAGCCCTGCGCGAGCTGCGCAGCGCCGGGGTCGATACGCCGGCGCTGATCGTCAGCGCCCACCAGAACGCCGGCGACGCCAACGCCCCCACCGACCTCGACGTCAGCGGCTACCTGACCAAGCCGATCGACTTCGAGCTGCTGCTGGGAGAGATCGCCAAGCTGACGCGGCGATAGGCCCCGCCTCAGCTCTTGGCGATCTCGAGCCGGATCTCCTTGCCTTTGAGCTTGGTCCCGTCGAGGAACTCGACGGTGCGCTCGGCCTGGTCGGGGGACACCTCGACGAAGGAGAAGCGGTGCAGGACGCGGACGTCGTGGATCGCATCCTCCGGCAGCACCGCGCCCTCGCGCAGCGCCCAGCGCAGGTCGTCCTCGCTGATCCCGCTGCGCTCGCCGCGGTTGACGAAGAGCTTGACGCTGTCGGCGCCCTCCTTCGCCGTCGGGCCGGCGCCGTTCTCCACCTGCTCGCGGCGCTCCCTGGGCTCGCGGCGCCGCGGCCGCGGCGCGTGCTCGAGCCGGTCCTCCGGGCTCTCCCACTCGCCGATCGAGGTTTTGACGTCGCGCTCGATCCGGGCGATCTCGTCGCGCTGGTCAGGAGTGACGAAGGTGATCGCGCGGCCGGTCCGCCCGACGCGGCCGGTCCGCCCGATCCGGTGCACGTACGTCTCCGAAGAGTTCGGCACGTCGTAGTTGATGACGTGGGTGACGTGCTCGATGTCGAGTCCGCGGGCGGCGATGTCGGTTGCCACAAGCAGCTTCACGCGGTGGTCCTTGAAGGCGATCATCACCCCGTCGCGGACGCCCTGGCTGAGGTCGCCGTGCAGCGCCTTCACGTCCAGCCCTTTGTCCTTCAGGATCTTCTCCAGCTTCGAGGCGCCGATCTTGGTCCGCGTGAAGATGATCGCCTGCTCGGGTTCTTCGGTCTTCAGCAGCTCGACCAGGCGCGCCGCCTTCTCCTTCGCCGGAACCTCGATGAAAGCCTGGGCGATCGCGTCGACGGTGAGTTCCGTCGGGGTGATGCTGATCGTCGTCGGGTCGTACATGTAGCCCTCGGCGAGCTTCTGGATCGGCGGCGGCATCGTCGCCGAGAAGAGCGCCGTCTGGCGCCCGCTCGGGCACATCCGCAGGATCTTCTCGACGTCCTCGATGAAGCCGAGGTCGAGCATCTCGTCGGCCTCGTCGAGGACGA
>JBBDYP010000046.1:0-4604 GCA_040900615.1 Solirubrobacterales bacterium
AGGGCGCGCGACTGAATTCCCGCGGAGGGGCATCGGCTCCGCTCGGACGCCGCCGTCAGGCCGTGCGACCCTGAATTCCCGCGGAGGGGCATCGGCCTCCCTGGCACGCGCCTTGCGGAGGTGACTCTCAGAGCCTGGCCAGGTTGTCGGCTTCGATGCCGCGGGTGACGCCGCGGAAGTCGATCACCTGGTCGGCGCCGGCGACGACTTTCTCGTAGTCGATGCCCGGGTGGGCGGTGACGATCGCCGCCAGGTCCGCGGCCGCGAGGGCCTCGTCGAGGTCGACCGAGGCGAGGCCGTGGCCGCGCAACTCGGGCACGAACGGGTCGTGGTAGGAGACGTCGCCGCCGCGGTCCTGGAGGCGGCCGATGATCTTCAGTGCCGGCGATTCGCGGGTGTCGCCGACGCCGCCCTTGTAGCTGGCCCCGAGGATGAGGATGCGGGAGCCGTTGACCGGCTTGCCGGCCGCGTTGAGGGCACGCTCGATCCGTTCGACGCAGAAGCCCGGCTGGGCCTGGTTGACTTTGCCGGCGAGCTCGATGAACTCGGGATAGAAGTCGAGCTGGCGTGCCTTGAAGGCGAGGTAGAAGGGGTCGACCGGGAGGCAGTGCCCGCCCATCCCCGGCCCCGGCTCGAAGCGCATGAAGCCGAAGGGCTTGGTGGCGGCGGCGTCGATCACCTCCCAGACGTCGATCCCGAGCCGGTCGCAGAGCTGGGCCAGCTCGTTGACGAGGGCGATGTTGACCGAGCGGAAGATGTTCTCCAGCAGCTTCGAGAGCTCCGCCGTCTCCGGCGAGGAGAGCACGATCACCTCGTCGCAGATCAGCTCGTAGACCTGGCGGGCCCGCTCGGCGCAGGCCGGGGTCAGCCCGCCGACCAGCTTCGGCGTCGTCCGGATCGTGAAGTCGGTGCGGCCCGGGTCGATCCGCTCCGGGGAGAAGGCGAGGTGGAAGTCGCTTCCGGCCGTGAGGCCGGATCGCTCGAGGATCGGCAGCAGGCGCTCGCGGGTCGTGCCCGGGTAGGTCGTCGACTCCAGCACGACGAGCTGGCCCGAGCGCAACACCTCGCAGAGTGCCGCGCCAGAGTCGGCGAGGGAGGTGAGGTCCGGCTCGCGCGAGCCGGTCAGCGGCGTCGGCACGCAGATGATCACCGCCTCGCAGGCGGCGAGGTCGGCATAGTCGATGGTTGCGCGAAGGCGCCGCTCCAGCGACGAGAGGGGCGCGTCGGGGACGTCCCCGACGTAGCTGCTGCCGGCGTTCAGAGCCTCCACCTTGGACGGGTCGACGTCGAGCCCGACCACCTCGTGCCCCGCTTCGGCGAAGGCCACGGCGAGCGGCAGGCCGACGTAGCCCAAGCCGATGATCCCGATCTGCATCGGGCGAGTCTAGATAGCCGCGCCGGATGGGATGCGGCAGATAGCATCCCGCGCCGCGAAACCAAGAGGAGAAGAACCAAGCATGAGCGAGACGTACGAGCTGACCACCGACCAGGCCGAGCGCGAGGCATCCGGCGCCCACAGCTACGGCCGCTATCTCGAGGAGTTCGAGGTGGGCGCCGTCTACAAGCACTGGCCGGCCAAGACCGTGACCGAGTCGGACGACCACCTGTTCTGCCTGATCACGATGAACCACCACCCGCTGCACCTGAATGACGTCTACGCGAAGCAGTCCCAGCAGGGCCGCAACGTCGTCGTCGGGCCCCTGGTCTACTCGCTGGCCCTCGGGATGTCGGTCTCAGACATCTCCGGGAAGGCGATCGCCAACCTGGCCACCGAAGAACTGAGCCATCCGAATCCGGTCTTCCACGGCGACACCCTGTTCTGCGAGACCGAGGTCCTCGACGTGAAGCCGTCGAAATCGAAGCCCGACCGCGGCATCGTCAAGGTCCACACCCGGGTCCTCAACCAGGACGGCGTCCTCGTCGCCGAGTTCAAGCGCCTGGTGCTGGTGCCCAAGCGCGACGTCGGCGAGGCGCCCGCCGCCGCCGACAACGTCGACTGAGCCGGCCAGCGTCGACTGACGCACCGTCGACTGATCCGCATCTGACCGAATTCGCGCTTCCGCGCGAGTTCGGTCCCAGATTCGTTTTTCCCTGCGCGCCACGCGTGGGCCTTCGCGACCCATCCTCTCCGCATGCCTTCGGAGGATCCGCGCCGAGCCCATCCATCCCTACCCGAACTGCATCAACTTGCCTATCTCCTGGATAGAGAACCTGATGCAGTTCGGATGCGGAGTCGGTCCTGGTGAGGGATCGAGAGGCGACTGCCGCGATGCGGGCGCTGGCGGAGCGGCAGCACGGGGTCGTTGCGCATAGACAGCTGCTGGCGCTTGGCCTGGGAGAGGGAACCCTGTTGCGCCGGTACGAAGGCGGCTTGCTGATCCCGATTCACCGCGGCGTGTACGCGCTCGGTCATCGGCGGCTCGGACGGGAGAGCAGGTGGATGGCCGCCGTCCTTGCCTGTGGTCCCGGTGCGGTGCTCTCGCACGCGAGTGCAGCTCATCTGTGGGGGCTGCGTGGGTCTCGCGGGGCGGTTGAGGTCCTGCGGCGCTCGGGCGGGGCTCGACACGCTGGAATTCGCCTGCATCAGACGCGCCGGCTCGATCTTGCCGATACGACGACCGAGAAGGGCATTCCGGTCACCTCGATCGAGCGGACCCTGCTCGATATGGCGGGACGCCTCGACGCGAAGCAGGTGGAGCGAGTGCTCGTTGCGGCGGACCGGAGCAAGAGGCTTCGCTGGCCGGAGCTGGGTCGGGTGCTGCAGCGGAGGCGGGGTCGCAAGGGGGCCGGTCTGTTGCGCCGCATCGCGATCGAAGTCGACCCGCGGGCCGCGGAGGCCCTTTCTCCGTCCGAGGTCGACTTCCTCGCGCTGTGCCGCCATGCGGGTATCCCGATTCCGATGGTCAACGTCCTCCTCGAGGGACACCTGGTCGATTTCCTCTGGCCTCGCGAGCGGGTGGTCGTCGAAACCGATAGCTGGGGATTCCACGGCGACCGTCCGTCGTTCGAGAACGACCATGAGGTGACGGTCGAGCTCGTCGCCGCCGGCTTCGACGTCCACCGCGCCACCTACCGCATGCTCAGCGGCAACCCGGGTCCCTTCCTGGCCAACGTCCGCCGTGCCCTCCGCCAGCGGACTGCATCAAGTTCTCCATCCAGGAGATAGGCAAGTTGATGCAGTTCGGGGAGGAGGGGCTGGTCGACGAGGGGAGGGCGCCGCGCCGCTCAGTGCGCCTCGCCTGAGGCGTGCGCTGGGGGGCGCGACTCCTCGGCGAGGGAGGTGATCTCGAGCTGGCCGTGGGCGGACTCTTCGAGCACCTCGGTCGCCTCCTGGGCCGAGCGCGCGTAGAGCTCGACCAGGAGATGGACGACGATCTGCTCGTCGTCGTGCTTGTGGAAGCGGACGTGGGTGAAGAACTCGCGCACGCCGGCGTCGCCGAAGGCGCCGTAGGTGAGGAACTCGATCGCCTCCGGGCCGGAGCAGGTCTCGACCCGGTCCTGATCGACCGTCACCGTGCAGGAGGCGACCCAGGGGGTGCCCGCCACCATCCGTGGCCAGCGGTCTTCGATCGGCACCACCCGGTCGCCCTCGAAGGTGAGGTGGGGTTGGTCGTGCATGCAGTCGAGGCACTGCACGACCGATTCCTGCACCTCGTCGATGCCGTCGGCGAGGACGCCCGAGTCGGGGTCGACCCGGCGGATCGCGTCGTAGTGGATCTGGATCTCGAGGCTCTGCGACCAGCAGCGGTAGCAGCGCAGCCAGGCCGAGCGGTCCCCGTTCATCTCGCTCATCGCTCCATTGTGGCGAGGGCGCGGCCTCGGCGTCAGCAGGGAGCGCTCAGGCGCCCGGGCCGGCCCGGGCGTCAGGCTGCCGCGCCGGCGCCGGCGCGCTGGCCGACCAGCTCGACGATCTCGCCCATGATCCGGTTGACGTCGAAGTCCTTGGGCGTGTAGACGCCGGCGACGCCACTCTGGCGCAGGCGCTCGGCGTCGGCGAGCGGGATGATGCCGCCGACCACGACGGGCACGTCGACGCCCTCGTCCCGCAGCAACCGCACGACCTCGGGGATCAGCTCCAGGTGGGAGCCGGAGAGGATCGAGAGCCCGACCACGTCGACGTCCTCCTGCAGCGCCGACTCGGCGATCTCGGCCGGGGTCAGGCGGATGCCCTGGTAGATCACCTCCATGCCGACGTCGCGGGCGCGCAGCGCCACCTGCTCGGCGCCGTTGGAGTGGCCGTCGAGGCCGGGCTTGCCGACGAGGATCTTGATCCGGTGCCCGATCTTCTCCGAGGTCTCGTCGACCCGGTTGCGAATCTCGGCCAGTTGCTCGCGATGGGCCGGCGGGGCGGCACCGTCGACGCCGGTCGGGGCCCGGTAGGCCCCGAAGGTCTCGCGCAGAGCCTGCGCCCACTCGCCGGTCGTCGCGCCTGCCTTCGCGGCGGCGATCGTCGCCGGCATGATGTTCTCGCTGTCGTCCGCGGCCACCCGGGCCAGGTCCTCGAGCGCGGCCCTCACCGCGTCGTCGTCGCGCTCGGCCTTCCACTGCGCCAGCGCCTCGACCCGCTCGCGCTCGACCTCGGGGTCGGGGGTGAGGATGCCGCC
>JBBDYP010000047.1:0-29558 GCA_040900615.1 Solirubrobacterales bacterium
CCACGATCGTCAGGTCCTCGCTCGCCAGCCCCGGCAGCTGGTAGCAGAGGCTCTTCCCACCCCCGGTCGGCATCACGATCAGCGAGTCCCTGCCCTCGAGCGCAGCCACGACCGCCTCTCGCTGCCCAATCCGCCAGCTGTCGAAGCCGAGCTGCTTCAGCAGCTCGTCGGCTCTGTCCTCGCTCGAGATCATCGGTCAGCCAGCCTAGGCGGCTGACCGGCGGGTGGCGCTCAGGCCGGGTTCTCGGCGGGCGCGCCCCGGCGGCTGGCGACGCGGCTGCGCTGACGGCGGCGCAAGCGGTCCGGCCAAAGGACGTAGAGCGTCATCGGCACCGCGTAGAGCCCGTAGAGGAGCGCTTCGAGCACGGTCGGTTCCGGACGCAGGCCGAGCATCCCGGTCAGCAGCGAGCCACTGATCGTCCCCTCCTGGACCAGCCAGGAGAGGTCGATTGCCTGGCCCTGGAGTGCGTCGATCCAGCCCGCCTCGTTGGCGGTGTGGGCCGCGGTGGCGAGCAGGCCGGCGGCGACGAAGACGAGGATGACGCCGGTGACGCGGAAGAAGCGGCTGAGGTTGATCCGCGCGCCGCCGCGGTAGAGGCCGAGCCCGATCACGATCGCGGCCAGCAGCCCGAGCACCGCTCCCGCTCCGGCTGCCGTGGTGTCGGACGCGTCCTGGAAGGCGGCGAGCAGGAAGACGGAGGTCTCGAAGCCCTCGCGCAGGACCGCGAGGAAGGCCATCGCCACCAGCGCGAGCGTCGAGCCGGCCGCCAGCGCCGAAGCGGCCTCGCCCTCCAGCGAAGCCTTGATCCCGCGTGCGTGGCGGCGCATCCAGACGATCATGTAGGTGACCGCCGCCACCGCGACCAGCCCGATCACCGTCGCCAGCGCCTCCTGCTCCTTCTCCGGCAGCTCGTTGCCGGCGACGCGCAGGGCGACGGCGACGGCGGCGCAGAGGGCGACGGCGATGCCAACCCCGATCCACATCTGCCGCAGGGCGTCGGTGCGGCCCTCGCGGACGAGGAAGGCGGCGATGATGCCGATGATCAGAGAGGCCTCGACGCCCTCTCGAAGGGTGACTACGAAGCTCGGGATCATCGGGTGAAGCGCCTCCTGCGGGCCGGTGTGTTCCTTAGGTCTCCCTAATTAGGGAGACCGAAAACCTAGCACGACGCTAGGAGATTGGCAGCGAGACGAAAGGCGGCGAGTCAGGAGCCGGGCAGCCAGGGCTCCAGCCACTGGGCGATGCCGCGGGTGAGGCCGGACGCCTCCTTCGGTCCCCAGGTGCCGGGGGCGTAGGGGTGGACCGGTCCCGGCTCGTCGAGCAGCGGCTGGACCACGCGCCAGGTCTCTTCGATCGTCTCCTGGCGGGTGAAGAGTTCGTGGCGGCCGGCGATCGCGTCGCCGAGCAGCCGCTCGTAGGGCTCGGGGTCCTCGCCGGGCTTCTTCTCGAAGAGGACTTCGAGGTCGGCCGGGTCGAAGGCCTCCTCTCCCGCCTTCTTGGCGTAGAGCCGCATCCGCGAGCCCGGCTGCGGCTCGATCCGGATCGTCATCTTGTTCGGCTCCGGCGTCCTGCCGTGGCCGATGCCGAGGTTCGGCGGCCGCTTGAAGACGATGCTGACCTCACTCGACTTCGCCGGCATGCACTTGCCGGCGCGGATGAAGAAGGGGACGCCGCTCCAGCGCCAGTTGTCCACCTCCAGCTCGACCGCGGCGAAGGTCTCGGTGGTCGAGTCCGGCGCCACGTCCTCGACCTCGAGGAAGCCCTCGTACTGGCCGCGCACATAGCGCTTCGGGTCGGCGGCCCGCATCGCCTTGAAGAATTCGAGCTTCTTGTCGCGGATCGAGTCCGGGTGGTTGCCGGTCGGCGGTCCCATCCCGATCAGCGCCAGCACCTGCAGGGCATGGTTCTGGATCACGTCGCGCATCGCCCCGACGGCGTCGTAGAAGCGGCCGCGGTCGTCGACGCCGAAGTCCTCGGCGATCGTCATCTGCACATGGGAGACGTGCCCGCGGTTCCAGACCGGCTCCAGGATCGAGTTGACGAAGCGCAGGTAGGTGATGTCCATCACCGGCTCCTTGCCGAGGTAATGGTCGATGCGGAGGATCTGCTCCTCGCTCAGCACCGCGCAGAGCTCGGCGTTGAGCGCTCGCGCCGATTCGAGGTCGTGCCCGAACGGCTTCTCGATCACCACGTGGGCGTTCTCGGTCAGGCCTGCCTCGCCGAGGCCGTTGACCACGGTGGCGAAGAGCGAGGGCGGGATCTCGAGATAGAAGACCGGTCGCCTGGCGTCGCCGAGTGCCGCCCCGACCCGTTTGAAGGTGCTGGCGTCGGCGTAGTCGCCCTGGACGTAGGAGAGGCGCGCGGCGAGGCGGCCGAAGACGTCCTCGTCGGGGTCGCCGACCGAGCCGGCGATCGCTTCGCGGGCGTGCTGGCGCAGCCGCTCGTCGTCCCAGTCGTCGAGGGCGACGCCGACGATCGGGCAGTTGAGCTTTTCCCGCGCCTCCAGCCGGTACAGCGCCCGGAAGGTCATTTTCTTCGCCAGGTCGCCGCTGATGCCGAAGATCGCCAGCACGTCGGCGCCGGTGTCGGGGTGGTGCGAAGCGCCCTTGGCCATTGGCCGCGCAGGCTATCGCCCGCCGTTCACCGAGTCTGCGATGAGCGTCGATATGCGACGCCTAATGCAGACTCGCTGAAAGTACGATGGCGCTGTGGGCTCCAGCCCGCTCGCCCAGTCCAGCAGCGCTCAACAGCGGAGGTAGTCGATGCAACTCGGAATCGTCGGGCTCGGTCGGATGGGAGCGAACATGGCTCGTCGCCTGATGCGGGACGGCCACGAGATCGTCGCCTACGACGTCAACCCGGACGCGGTGTCGGAGCTGGCGGGCGAGGGCGCCGAGGGAGCCTCCTCGTTGCAGGACCTGGCCTCGAAGCTGAGCGCGCCACGATCGGTCTGGATGATGGTCCCGGCCGGCGAGATCACCGAGAAGACCGTCGAGGGCGTCGCCGCCGCGCTCGAGTCCGGCGACGCGATCATCGACGGCGGCAACTCCTACTACCGTGACGACATCCGCCGTGCCGCGAAGGTCGGCGAGCGGGGGATCGACTACGTCGACTGCGGCACCAGCGGCGGCGTCTTCGGCCTCGAGCGCGGCTACTGCCTGATGATCGGCGGGCCCGACGGGGCGGTGGAGCGGCTCGACCCGATCTTCGCCTCGCTGGCGCCGGGGGTCGAGTCGGCGGAGCGCACCCCCGGCCGTGGTGGTGAGCCCTCGCCGTCGGAGAACGGCTACCTGCACTGCGGCCCCAACGGCGCCGGCCACTTCGTGAAGATGGTCCACAACGGAATCGAGTACGGGATCATGGCCGCCTACGCCGAGGGCCTGAACATCCTCAAGAACGCCAACGCCGGCAAGGTCAGCCGCGAAGCCGACGCCGAGACGGCGCCGCTGGAGCAGCCCGAGTACTACCAGTACGACCTCGATCTGCCCGAGGTGACCGAGGTCTGGCGCCGCGGCAGCGTCGTCGGCTCCTGGCTGCTCGACCTGACCGCGGCGGCGATGCAGGAATCGCCCGACCTCTCCGACTTCGCCGGGCGCGTCTCGGACTCGGGCGAGGGTCGCTGGACCTCGATCGCGGCGATCGACGAGGGCGTGCCGGCGCCGGTGCTGACCACGGCGCTCTACGAGCGCTTCTCCTCGCGCGACCTTGGCGACTACGGCGACAAGGTGCTGTCGGCGATGCGCAAGCAGTTCGGCGGCCACGACGAGAAGCCGAGCTGAGGGCTGGCGGATGGCTCCGCAGCTGGAGGTGGTCGCCGACGAGGGCGCGGCGGCAAGGCGCGCCGCCGAGCTGATCGCCGGCGCCGGCTCTGAGGCGGTCGCCGAGCGCGGCACCTTCGCCCTGGCGATGAGCGGTGGCCGCTCTCCCTGGGCGATGCTGGCGATCCTCGGCGGGCTGGAGGAGATGCCGTGGGGGGAGACCGAGCTGTTCCAGGTCGACGAGCGGATCGCCGCGCCGGGGAGCGAAGACCGCAACCTCACCCACATGGTGCTCGGCCTCTCGATGGACCACCAGTCGACGCTGCGGCCGATGCCGGTCACCCAGCGCGACCTCGACGGGGCCGCGCGCGAGTACGAATCCTCGCTGCCGGAGCGCTTCGACCTCGTGCACCTCGGCCTCGGCCCCGACGGCCACACCGCCTCGCTCGTCCCCGGCGACCCCGTCCTGGAGGTCCGCGACCGCCGCGTCGCCATGACCGGCGGCGCCTATCAGGGCCACCCCCGTATGACCCTCACCTATCCGGCGATCGACGCCGCTCGCAAGGTGCTCTGGCTGGTGACCGGCGAGGAGAAGCGAGGGCCGCTGGCGAAGCTGCTGGCCGGCGACCCCTCGATCCCCGCCGGGAGGGTGCAGAACGAGGAGATGGTCGTGGTCGCCGATCGGGCGGCGGCGGAGGGCGCCTGAATGGTTGTTAGCGAATTCGCTAACATTCTTGTATGGCAGCAGCAGGCCTCACCGCCCTTCCGGCAACCTCCGCCCTGTTGGTGGCGGAGATCCAGCGCCGCAGCGGGCTCAGCCAGGCGGAGCTGGCCCGGCGCGCGGGCATCCCCCGCTCGGCCCTCAACGCCTATATCCGCGGACACCGCGAGCCCGGAACCGACACCCTGATGCGGATCGCCTCGGCGGGCGGGTTCGGTCTCGGTCTGACCGAGCGGCGGCCGCCGGTCGATCCTGAGCGCGCCGGGAGGATCCTGGTCCAGGTCCTCGAGCTCGCCGAGGCGCTGCCGTTCCGACCGCGGGCGGAGATGCAGTTCCCGCGCCTGGCGGACAGGCTGGGGGAGGGTCGGTCGGCAGCATGAGTGAGCTGGTCGACAAGCTCTTCGCGATCCACGACTCACTGCACGAGAAGTCGCTCCCGCACGCGTTTGGAGGGGCGATCGCACTCGCCTACTGCGTCGAAGAGCCCCGCGGCACCCGCGATCTCGACGTCAACATCTTCTGCGATGCCGCCGACGCGGCGAAGGTGCTGGGGGCTCTGCCCGAGGGCGTCAGGGTCGACGACAAGGACATCGAAACGGTGGAACGCGATGGGCAGACCCGGCTGGAGTGGGACGGCGTGCCGGTCGACGTCTTCCTCAACAACCTTCCCCTTCACGAAGCAGTCTCCGCCGCGGTCGTCTGGGTACCGCTGCAGGAGCGCCAGGTCCCGGTTCTCGACTGCGCTTCGCTGGTCATATTCAAGTCGTTCTTCGATCGCACCAAAGACTGGGGTGATATCGAGGCGGTTGCCCTTGCAGCCCCAGAGCACATCGATACCGCGGCGCAGACGCTGGCCGAGCTGGTCGGGAAAGAGGACCCGGCCTACCAGCGGCTGGCCTCCATCAGCACCGCCAACCCCCCCTGATTGGGGGGACCGCCAACGGCATCGGACGATCCGCGATACCCGGGGCACCCGGCGCCGTACTCTCATTGGAGCGAATGAGAAACTCACGTATCGCCACCACCGCAGCCGCACCGCGAGCGGGGACCGTCGAGGTACTGGTCGGTCTGCTTGCCGAATTGGACGTGGCGACGGAATCGGGGGTCTTCTACGACCGGGTCTGCAGGGCCGTCTGCACGCTGACCTCAATGCGGCGGGCGGCGCTGCTGCTCCACGACAGCACCTACCGGGTGGTGATCCCGATGGGCTCGCACGGACTCGACCCGGACCTGGTGAAGCGGATCGAGGGGACGATGGACGAGACCCCGATCGCCCAGCGGGCGCTGCAGGAGGACCGGGTGGTCCAGGTCTCGGGCGGTCTCCAGGGCCACGTCCCCGACCGCTACGCCGAGCTTGCCGATATCGAGACGATCACCTGCACGCCGATCTCCGCCGCCCGCCGCTGGCTTGGCGTGATCTTCGCCGACCGTGGCGGCGAAGACTTCGTTCTCGATGACGGCGAGCGGGAGACGATGCTGACGCTGGGTCGCCTGGCGGCGCTGACCGCGAGCGTCGAGCGCTCGACCGAGCAGCGCGAAAGCGAGCGGCGCCTGAGCGAACGCGTCGAGCTGACCCGGGAGCTGCACGAGAACGCGATCCAGCGCCTCTTCGGCGTCGCCCTGGCGCTGGGCTCCGAGCGTGGCCTCTCAGAGGACGAGCGGCGCCGCTGCCAGGAGGAGCTTCGCTCGGTGGTCGGCGACCTGCGCACGGCGCTGACGAGGCCGGTCGCGGCCACCCGGCGCCCCCCCAAGGCCAGTCTCTCCGAGGTGCTCGAGCGGCTGCGCGGGCGGCGTCCCGAGCTGAACGTCGAGTGGGAGGAGGGAGTCGAGGTTCCGGCCGACCTCGAGCCGGTCGCCCAGTCCGTCCTCGCGGAGGCGCTGCGCAATGTCGATCGCCATTCCGAGCCAAGCCAGATTCAGATCCGGGTCGCCTCCGACCGCGAGACCTTCAGCCTCGCGGTCGAAAACGACGGCGCCGGTGACGGGCGCAGCACCAAAGGGGGCGGTCTCGGGCTGCGGATCGCCGCTCTGGAAGCGCTGCGTTACGAGGGCCTCGTCGAGTTCGGCGGCCTCCCCGGCGGCCGCTGGCGCGTCCGGCTCGTCGTTCCGGTGGGTTCCTCCTGATGGCCTCCGAGGACGGCAAGCTGCGAGTCCTGGTCGTCGATGACCACGACGTCGTGCAGTGGGGATTCCGGCTGCTGCTGGAGCGCCAGAGCTGGGTCGAGCGCTGCCTCGCCGCCAGCAACGGCGCCGAGGCGGTCGAGGTCTGCCGCCGCCTGCGGCCCGGGGTGGCCCTGGTCGACATGCTGCTGGGCAGTGAGTCCGGGGCGGAGGTCTGCGAGGAGATCCGCGCCGTCAGCCCGCAGACGCGGGTGCTGCTGATCTCCGGCGCCGGCGTCATCTCCCCCTTCGTCGCCCGCTCCGCCGGAGCCTCCGGCTTCATCTCCAAGGACTGGTCGGCGGTCGACGTGGTCAAGGCGGTGCGGATGGTCTCGCTGGGGACCGAGGTCTTCGCCGACCAGGCCCCGCTCGACTCGCCGCTCAGCGAGCGCGAGCAGGAGGTGCTCTCGCTGATCGCCACCGGCTCGACCAACAAGGAGATCGCCGGGCACCTCCACCTCTCCCCGCACACGGTCAAGGAGCACACCAGCGCGATCTACCGCAAGCTCGGCGTCCGCAACCGGGCCGAGGCGACGCGCCAGGCCCAGCGCCTCAAGATCCTCGTCTAGGGCCGACGGGCCGATATGTCGCGCATAGCGCGACAATTCGGCCCGTCGGCGGCTGGCGACCCCCCGACCGTCGCCTTGGATACCCCGAATGTCGGGGATCGGAGCCGAGCCGCGTGACCCGGGGCGCCGACCGGACCACTATGGCCCAGTGGCATCCACAAGCGCACGCACAGCGGTGCTCTTCCCCGGTCAGGGCAGCCAGACCTCGGGGATGGCGGCCGTCACCGCCGCACACCGTCCCGACCTGCTGGAGCAGGCGCGGCGGGAGCTCGGCGCCGACCCCTTCGAGCGCATCGCCAACGGCACCAACTTCGCGCAGCCGGCGATCTACTGCGCCAGCCTCGCCCACTGGAAGCAGGCCGGCAGCCCCGGCGGCGACATGGTCGCCGGACACTCGCTCGGCGAGCTGGCGGCGCTGGTCGCCGGCGGGGCGCTCGACGCCGAGGAGGGTCTGCGGCTGGCGCTGATCCGTGGCCGCCTGATGGAGGAGGCCGCCGAGGTGAGCCCCGGCGGCATGATGGCCGTGCTCGGTGGCGAGGACGAGACCGTCCGCAAGCTGGCCGCCGGCTTCGAGCTCACCGTCGCCAACGACAACGCCCCGGGCCAGGTGGTGCTCTCGGGGATGGTCGAGTCGCTCACCGAGGCACGGCGCCAGGCTCGCGCCGACGGCCTCAAGGCGATCCGCCTGCCCGTCGCCGGCGCCTTCCACTCGCCGCTGATGGCCGGCGCCGCGGAGAGCTTCCGCGAGGTGCTCGACTCGGTCGAGTTCGCGGAGCCGCGCCTCCCCGTCTTCTCCTCGACCGCGGCCGCGCCGTTCGAGGACATCCCCGCCGGCCTCGCCGCCGCCCTGACCGAGCCGGTCCTCTGGCGGACGACGCTGAAGCGGATGCGCGACGCCGGTGCCGCCACCTTCCTCGAGGCCGGCCCCGGGGACGTGCTCACCGGCCTCGTGCGCCGCACCCTGCCCGACGTCGAGGCGCGCTCGCTGGCCGAGCCGGAGGCTGTCCATGCCTGAGTCCGCCGCCGCCACGGCGACCGTCGCGACCAACTCCCGCCTCCGCACCGGGGCCGAGATCGCCGGCCTCGGCGTCGCCGTGCCGGAGACGGTGGTCTCCAACGGGCCGATCGCGGAGCGCCTCGGCATCGATGAGAGCTGGATCGTGCAGCGGACGGGGATCAGCGAGCGCCGGGTCGCCCAGCCGGGCGAACGGCTCTTCGAATTCGCCGCCGCCGCCGGCGAGCGCGCCCTGTCGGCCGCCGGCGTCGACGCCGGCGAGCTGGACCTGATCGTGCTGGCGACGACCAGCAACGACGAGCTGATGCCCGGCGCCTCGCCGCGTGTGGCCGCCGCGATCGGCGCCGAGCGCGCCGGGGCGATCGACGTCAACGCCGCCTGCACCGGCTTCGTCTCCGCGATCTCGCTCGCCTGCGGGCAGATCGAGTCGGGTCGCGCCGGCAACGTCCTCGTCGTCGGGGCCGACCTGATGACCCAGATGATCGACCCCGACGACCGCGCCACCGCGGCGGTGTTCGGCGACGGCGCCGGCGCGGTGGTGATGCGCGGCGCCGCGGAGGGCCGGATCGGCCCGATCGTGCTCGGGGCCGACGGCGCCAACGCCGACCTGATCTGCACCCCGAAGGAGACCGGTCTGACGCGGATGCAGGGGCACGAGACCTTCCGCCACGCCGTCGACCGGATGTCGGAGGTGTCGAGGGAGGCCGCCGCGGCCGCCGGCCTGACCCTGGCCGACATCGACGTCTTCGTCTACCACCAGGCCAACGCGCGGATCCTGCGCTCGGTCGGGGAACGGCTCGACCTGCCGACCGAGCGGGTCGTCGACTGCATCGCCAGCTTCGGCAACACCTCGGCCGCCTCGATCCCGCTGGCGCTCGAGCAGGCGCGCCTCGGCGGCGAGCTGGTCAACGGAGCGAAGGTCCTGCTCGGCGCCTTCGGCGCCGGCCTCACCTGGGGCGCGACCGTCATCGATTGGGGAGGTGCTGCCGATGCCGCCTGACGCCGAGTTGGCAGTTAGTTCCGATATGCGGAACAAAGCGGCAACTCGGCAGGGGTGTGCGCTGGTGACGGGGTCCTCGCGGGGCATCGGCGCCGCCACGGCGCTGGCGCTCGCCCGCGACGGCTGGCCGGTCCGGGTCAACTACCGCGAGGACGAGGCGGGCGCGCGCGAGGTCGTCGAGCGGATCGAGTCCGAGGGCGGCAGCGCCCGGGCGCTCCGCGGCGACGTCGCCGCGGCGGCGGACATCGCGGCGCTGCTGGAGCCCGGCGAGGAGGGGCCGGTGCTGGTCCTCGTCAACAACGCCGGCCTGCGGCTCGACGGACTCTCGCCGCAGCTCTCCGACGAGCAGTGGCAGCGAGTGATCGACGTCAACCTCACCGCCACCTTCCGCGCCACCCGCCAGGCCCTGCCGCAGATGCTGCGGGCCCGCTTCGGCCGCGTCGTCAACGTCGCCTCGATCGTCGGCCTGCGCGCCAACGCCGGGCAGGCCAACTACGCCGCCTCCAAGGCCGGCGTGATCGGCTTCACCAAGACCGTCGCGGTGGAGGTCGCGCGCCGCGGGGTGACCGTCAACGCTGTCGCCCCGGGCCTGATCGAAACCGCCCTCACCGAGGAGATCCTCGACGGCGAGCTGACCAAGGCGATCCCCGCGCGGCGGGTCGGCACCCCCGAGGAGGCCGCCGCCTGCATCCGCTTCCTGGCCTCCGAGGAGGCCTCATACGTGACCGGAACGACGCTGACCGTGGACGGCGGCCTCAGCGCATGAACACGAAGGAGAACCAGATGGCAACGCAAGTGAGCCCCGAGAACGTCGAGAAGACGATCTACGACGGGCTGGTAGAGCTTGGGACCGAGCGCGACCAGCTCTCGCGCGAGGCGTCCCTGGAGGACCTCGACGTCGACTCGCTCGACCTCGTCGAGCTGGCCCAGATCGTCGAGGACGAGTTCGGAGTCGAGCTGCGCGGCGACGACGTCAAGGACGTCAAGACCGTGGGCGAGGTAATCGACCTGGTGGTGACGAAGGCCGGATGACTCGGCGCGTAGTCATAACCGGTGTCGGCGCCGTCACCCCGCTCGGGATCGGCAGCGAGCCGCTGATCGAGCGCTGGGCCGCGGGCGAGTGCGGGATCGAGGACGGCTACGGCCGCTGCCTCGACTTCGACCCGCTCGACTTCCTCTCCAAGAAGGAGGCGCGGCGCTCGGACCGCTTCACCCAGATGGCGATCGTGGCTGCCGCGGAGGCGGTCGCGCAGGCCGGTGGCGAGGACGGGCTTCCCTATGAGGCCCACCGCGTCGGCTGCGTGGTCGGCACCGGCATCGGCGGCCTTCCCTCGCTCGAGGAAAACCAGCGCAAGCTGATCGAGCGTGGCGAGAAGGCGGTCTCGCCGCTGGCCGTGCCGTTGATGATGGGCAACGCCGCCGCCGCCGCGGTGGCGATGCGCCACGATCTCCACGGTCATACCTACGGGGTCGTCTCCGCCTGTGCCGCCGGCGCCCACGCGCTCGGCAACGCCTCACGGATCATCCGCGCCGGCGATGCCGACGCTGTTGTCGCCGGCGGCGCCGAGGCGGCGATCACCGGCGTCGCCACCGCCGCCTTCGCGGCGATGGAAGCGACCTCGCCGACGGGGATCTCGCGTCCCTTCGACGCCCGCCGCGACGGCTTCGTGATGGGCGAGGGGGCGGGCGTCCTGGTGTTGGAGGAGAAGGAGTCGGCGGAAGCGCGCGGGGCGGAGATCCTCGGCGAGCTGCTTGGCTACGGCGCCACCTGCGATGCCTTCCACCTGACCGCGCCGCAGCCGGAAGGGACGGAGGCGGCGCGGGCGATCGGTCTGGCGATCGCCGACGCCGGCCTCGCCGCCGTCGACATCGACTACGTCAACGCCCACGGCACCTCGACCCCGCTCAACGACCGCAGCGAGACGATGGCGCTGAAGCTGGCGCTGGGGGAGCGGGCCGGCGACATCCCGGTCAGCTCGACCAAGTCGGCGATCGGCCACCTGCTCGGGGCGGCCGGCGCGGTCGAGGCGATCGCCACGATCGAAGCGCTGCGCCGTCGCATCGCGCCGCCGACGGTTGGCTGGGAAGAGGCCGAAGAGGGGCTCGACCTCGACTACGTGCCGGGAGCGGCGAAGCCGATCGAGAACGGGGACGGACCGCTGGTCGCGGTCTCCAACTCCTTCGGCTTCGGCGGCCACAACGCCGTCCTCTGCCTAGGGGCTTGACGTGGGTTACCCACGCACACGGATGACGCCGCCCCCGCGCACGCGCCTAACCCACATCAAGCCCCTCGCCGCCTGATGGCCTCCGCGACCGTGACAGCCCCAACCGTTCCCGCCGAGGGACCGCTGCGCCAGCTCGAGCAGCTCTGCGATCCCGGCAGCTTCCGCCCGCTGCGCAGCGGCGTCGCCTCGGTCCGGCTCGGCGAGCGCGCCGCCCCGGGCGACGGCGTCGTCGCCGGCGCCGGTGAGATCAACGGCAGGCCGGCCTTCTGCTACGCCCAGGACCCGACCTTCCTCGGCGGCTCGCTGGGCGAGGTCCACGCCGACACGATCGTGCGCCTGCTGCGGATGGCGGGCGACGCCGGCGCGCCGGTGGTCGGCTTCGTCCGCTCCGGCGGCGCCCGGCTGCAGGAGGGCCACGCGGCCCTGGCCGGATACGGGCGCATCTTCCGGGCCAGCGTCGAGCTCTCGCGCAAGGTCCCGCAGGTCTCCGTCGTCAGCGGCATCTCCGCCGGCGGCGGCGCCTACTCGCCGGCGCTGACCGACTTCGTCGCGATGACCGCCGAGTCGCGGATGTTCCTCACCGGCCCCAAGGTCGTGCAGGAGGCCCTTGGCGAAGAGATCAGCATGGAGGACCTCGGCGGGCCGCGGGTGCACGGCCGCAACGGCGTCTGCCACCTGGTCGCCGACGACGCCGCCGCCGCGGTCGAGTCCACACGCCACCTGCTCGGCCTGCTGCCACAGGCGATCGGCGGCCCGCTGCCGGTCTCGGCGCCGGTCGAGCCCGACGGCAGCGACCCCGGCACCCATGTCCCCGCCAACCAGCGCAAGGTCTACGACGTCCGCGACGTCGCCGCCTCGATCCTCGACGCCGGCAGCTTCCTCGAGCTCTCGCCCCGCTGGGCGCCGAACATGGTCACCGGGTTCGCCCGCCTGGAGGGACGCCCGGTCGGGCTGATCGCCAACCAGCCGCGCGCCCTCGGCGGCGTCATCGACGCCGCCGCCTCGGAGAAGGCGGCGCTCTTCGTCTCCTCCTGTGACCGCTTCCGCCTGCCCCTGGTCGTCTTCGTCGACACCCCCGGCTTCATGCCCGGGAAGGTCCAGGAGGAAGCGGCGGTGATCCGCCACGGCGCCTCGCTGCTGCGCGCCTTCGCCGGCGCCACCGTGCCGAAGGTGACGCTGGTCCTGCGCAAGGCCTTCGGCGGCGCCGCGATCACGATGAACTCGAAAGACCTCGGCGCCGACGTCGTCTTCTCCTGGCCCGAGGCCCAGATCGGGATCATGGCCGCCCGCCAGGCGGTCGGGATCGTCCACCACCGGGCGCTGAAGGAGGAGGGCGGGCCCTCCCACGACGAGCTCGCCGACGCCTACGCCGCCGAGCACCTGACCGCCCCGGCCGCCGCCGCCAGCGGCTGGGTCGACGAGGTGATCGATCCGGCCTGGAGTCGCGATCGCCTGGCCTGGGCGCTGCGATCGCTGGGGGGACGATGAGCGTCGCTGACCCGCCGGCGGGAGCCTCGATCGTGAACGGCGCCGCGACCCGCGGGCGGATCGTCTCGACCTACGCGGCGCTCGGCGACAGCTTCACGGCTGGGCAGGGCTCCGCCGACGGCGAGCGCTGGGCGGGCCGCCTCGCCGCCTCGCTGCGCGCCGTCAACGCCGATCTGGTCTACCGCAACCTGGCGGTCGACGGGGCCAGCAGCGCCGAAGTGCTCGAGCAGGTGCCGATGGCGATCGAGATCAAGCCGGACCTGGTCACGGTCATCTGCGGCGCCAACGACGTCCTGCTCACGTCGCGCCCGGACATCGAGGGATACGAATGGCGCTTCTCGGAGATCCTCGAGCGGCTGCGCGATGCCGTGCCCGAGGCGGCGATCCTGACCGCCACCGCCCCGGAGAGCTGGCACTTCATGGAGCTGCGGCCACGGACCAAGGCGCGCCTGGTCAAAGCGCTCTCCGACCTCAACGGAGTGACCAGGACCGTTGCCGCCCGCCACCGCGTCCCCTGCCTCAACGTGGCCGGCCACCCCGGCCTCACGGATCGGGCGAACTTCTCAGCCGACGGGCTGCACCCCTCGGCGCTGGGCCACGAACGAGCGACACAGGAGATCGCCCTCTCGCTGCGGGCCCACTTCGGCATCCAGGGCGATTTCCAAGCAGGAGGTCATTGATGTCCGACTCACTCTCCCGCGACTTCGACCGGCTCGAGCTGGGCGCGCGCTTTCGCTCGCCGGGGCGCACGATCACCGAGACCGACCTGGTCTCCTTCGCGGCCCTGACCGGCGACCACCACCCGCTCCACACCGACGTCGAGTGGGCGGCGGAGAGCGAGTTCAACGGCCGCATCGCCCACGGGATGCTGCTGCTCTCCTACTGCGTCGGCCTCGTTCCCCTGGACCCCGACCACGTGCTCGCCCTGCGCGGGTTCGAGCGGATCGCCTTCAAGCGGCCGGTGCGGATCGGCGACACGATCCGGGTCGAGGGCGAGCTGGAGTCGAAGAAGGAGCTCGACGGCGCGACCGGGCTGGTCGTCTTCAACTGGAAGATCGTCAACCAGCGCGACGAGGTCGTCGCCCTGGCCAAGGTCCGGGTCGTCTGGCGCCGCGAGCCCGAGCCGGCCCTCGCCGCGACGGCGCGGCAAGAGGTCTATCTGTGATCCTCGCGGGCAAGCGGATCCTGGTCACCGGCGTGGTCAACCGGCGCAGCATCGCCTTCGCGATCGCCGAGCGGGCGCAGGCCGAGGGGGCGGAGGTGCTGCTGACCAGCTTCGGCCGGGTCAAGCGGATGACCGAACGCGCTGCCGCGCGGCTTCCCTCGCCGCCCGAGGTGCTCGACCTCGACGTCAACGACGACGACAACCTGGCGGCCCTGCGCGAGGAGCTGAGCAAGCGCTGGGGGCGGGTCGACGGCGCCGTCCACGCGATCGCCTATGCGCCGCCGGACGCGCTCGGGGGCGACTTCCTCGCCACGCCGCGCGCCAGCGCCGGCACCGCCTTCGAGACCAGCGCCTACTCGTTCAAGGCGCTGGCCGAGTCGCTCGCGCCCTTGATGTCGGAGGGCGGCGGCACCCTGGTCGGACTCGACTTCGACGCCACCGTCGCCTGGCCCTCCTACGACTGGATGGGCGTCTCCAAGGCGGCGCTGGAGTCGGTCAGCCGCTACCTGGCCCGGGACCTCGGCCCCCGGGGGGTGCGGGTGAACCTAATCGCCGCCGGACCGATCCGCACCGCGGCGGCCTCCGGCGTCCCCGGCTTCGCCGATCTCGAATCGGCCTGGTCGGAGCAGGCGCCGCTCGGCTGGGAGGTCGACGACCCGACCCCCGTTGCCGACGCCGCGCTGTTCCTGCTCTCGGACCTCTCGCGCGGGACGACCGGCGAGATCCTCCACGTCGACGGCGGCGTCCACGCGATCGGCGCCGCGACGCCGACGTCGTAGCGCGCTCGGCGCGGAAGGCGCTTCACATTCGGCCGTCTCTGCGCGCCACTCGCGATATTCGCGCTGTCAGGCTCCGCGACGACATGGAGGCAGCCGTCCGACAGCCGTTTTCCGCTCCTGCGGATGTGTATCTTATGCGCATGTACACCGAGCGCCTTCAGATCCTCATCAGCAAGGAACAGCGTCAGCGCCTGGAGCAGGAGGCGAAGCGACGGGAATCGTCGGTCGCGAGCGTGATCCGCGACGCGGTGGAGGCCGAGCTGGGCGGCGTCTCCCGCCAGGACAGGCTGCGCGCGGTGGAGGCGATCTCGCGACTGCGGGGCGAGCCGTACCTGCCGCCCGAGGAGCTGGCGCGGGAGATCGACCGCTCGCACGGCGAAGAGATCGACCGCGGCATTCCGCAGGCGCCGCGGGAATGACCTTCTTCGTCGACGCCAACGCGATCCTCTACAGCGCGGTCGAGGGGCCCGGCCGTGCGACCTGCCTGCGGGTGCTGGAGGCGGTCGCGACCGGCGACGCGCAGGGCCGCACCTCGCCGGCGGTGCTCGAGGAGGTCTGGCACGTGACCGCTCGGCGCTATCCCGGCCAGCTCGACGGGCTGGTGGAGAGCGCACTGGCGATCTTCTCGCCACTGCTGCCGGTGACCGAGGAGGCCCTGGTCCACGCGCTGGCGCTGGATGCGCCCTCGCTCGGCCCGAACGATCGCCTTCACGTCGGCACCTGCGCGGCCGAGGGCATCGACGTCGTGCTCACCGCTGACCGCGCTTTCGACGAGGTCGCCGGGATCGAGCGAGTGGACCCGCTCGATCCCGGCGCCGCGAACCGCCTGCTCTCCTGACTAGCTCGGTTCGTGGTTTGCCTCGGCCAGCCCGTCGAGCAGCGCGGCGAGGGCGTCCAGCTCGCGCTCGCGCTCGACCAGGTCCATCAGGCGTGGATGGTCGGCCTTTCGACGACGTCGCCGCGGCCGATCAGCACCTCGCTGACCATCGCCGGCGGGAAGAGCCCGTGGGCGGCGACCCCCGGGTCCGAGTCCAGCCGGGCGGCCAGCGCCGCCGGGTCGCCGATCTCGCCGCGGAAGTCGGCGCCCAGGTAGTCGGCGATCGTGCCGCCGTCGGGGCTGGGGGGGACGCCGCGCAGCCGGACGTTGGAGCCGAGCCGGGCCAGGGTCGAGCCGGCGCCGAAGCCGAACAGCTCCAGCGGCACCGGCCCGCGCAGCGCCGCGGCCGGCTTGCTGGAGTCGGCGATGACGACGAAGCGCTCGGCCGCCGCGGCGACGATCTTCTCGCGCAGGTGGGCGGCGCCTCCGCCCTTGATCAGCCAGCCGTCCGGGGCCACCTCGTCGGTGCCGTCGATCGCGATGTCGAGCCGCTGCAGCGTGTCGAAGTCCTCGACCGGGATCCCCAGCGAGCGCGCCTGTTCCTCGGTGGCGACCGAGGTGGCGACGCAGCGGATGCCGCTCAGATCGCGGCGGGCGATCGCGGGCAATAGAAACGCCACCGTCGACCCCGTCCCCAGGCCGATCGTCATCCCGCTCTCCACCAGCTCCGCCGCGGCCTCGGCCGCCACTTTCTTCTCGATGTCGGCCGCGGTCACGACGCCACTCTAAAGCGCAACGGCACCGCGACCTATAGTCGCGCGGGATGGATGCGCGAATCTGGGTATCGAGCGGTGGCGAACCCCCCCGATCGGTGCCCCTGAGCGGCGAGCGAACGGTGGTCGGGCGCTCGCCGGACGCGGACGTCCGGCTCGAAGACGAGGCGGTTTCCTGGAACCACCTGGAGATCGAGCGCCGCGGCGACGTGCTGATGGCGAGCGACCTCGATTCCCGCAACGGGACCGCGCTCAACGGCGAGCCGCTCGACCGCCCGCGGCGGCTGCGCGACGGCGACACCCTGATCGTCGGCGGCCACCGGCTCGAAGTCTCGACCGGCTCGGTGATCCCGGTGGGCGCGACCGTGCCGAGCGGCGAGCCGTCGGTTGCGCTGAACGAGGAGGAGCGCGCCACCGCCGCCGCCCTGGTCGCGCCGTACCGCAGCGAGGGCGCCTTCGCCGGCCGTCCCGCGACCCGGGCGGAGATCGCCGCGGAGCTGCACGTCAGCGAGCGCACCGCCCAGCGCCGCCTCGACGCCCTCGCCGCCAAGCTCGAAGTCGCCGGCGACGCCGGTCGCGACCGCCCCCGCCAGATCGCCGCCCGCGTGATCGAGCTCGGCCTCGACCGCCCCCGCTAACGACTGGCGGATGGCCCATCGGCCCATGAAGTGGTGGCTCGGGGCGGGTCAGACGTGGCTCGGTGGGGGGCGGGGGTGGCGTTGGCGCGTGCGGGCCCGGGCCCGAGCATCGGTGGGGCAATCGACAACCGCTCGAAAGGAGCACCCGATGTTCAACCGTTCCCTCATCACCGCACTGTTCGCCCTCGCCTGCCTCGCCGTCCCGGCGGCCGCCTCGGCGGCGCCGTCTTCCGGCGCGGTCGTGTTCTCGAAAGCATCGACCGCCGGCGACGTCGCCAAAGGCGGGCTCTACGCCGTCCGCGACGGGCGGCTCAACCAGCTGACCGAAGACCCGACCGACAGCGAACCGGCCTTCTCCCCGGACGGCCGCACGATCGCCTTCGCCCGCGGCGGCGACCTCTTCTCGGTCCGTCCGGACGGCTCGGGTGAGCGCCGGCTCACCAGCGGGCCCGGGGTCGACTCGGCGCCGCTGGTCTCGCCCAGCGGCCGCTACGTCGTCTTCGAGCGCCGGGCCGCCGCGGGAGCGCCCGCCGATCTCTACATCGTCGGCGCGATGGGTGGAGGCCTGCGGGCGCTGACCAAAGGCGTCGAGGACGACAGCCGGGCCGCCTTCTCGCCCGACGGCCGTGCGATCGCGTTCGTCCGCAACAGTGCCGGGCCCGACGGTGGCAACGACGACCTCTACTCGATCCGGCCGACCGGTGCGGGCCTTGCCCGGCTGACCACGACCGGCGGGATCGACGAGTTCGCGCCGCGCCACTTTGCCGGCGGCATCCTCTACAGCCGCGGCGAGAGCAGCGAGGGCCCGGCCGCCTACGCCGACGTCTACACGATGCGTCGCAACGGCACCAGGGTGAAGCCGCAGGTCGCCGGTGTCGGCTCCGCCTACGTCGAAGACGTCTCCTCCGACGGCCGCACGCTGCTGTTCCGCCGTGACCAGGGGCTCTGGGTGAAGCGGATCGGACCGGCCAAGGCCCGCAAGCTCTGCCAGTTGTCCGACGGCTCGGAGACCAACGGGGTCTTCTCCTCCGACGGCCGCCGCGTCGCCGCCTTCGTCGCCGTCGAAGAGCAGCAGTCATTGGTCTCGATCGACGTCGCCAACGGTCGTCAGACCGAGCTGGCCGAAGGCTTCGACGTCAGCGAAGGCGACGGCACCCTGACCCGCCTCGACCCGGCAAGCGGCGACGCGGTCGGCAAGCCACTGCGGCTCGGCGCCGGCATCTCCGGCGTCGCCGTCGGCGCCGGCTCGGTCTGGGTCTCCGACCCGCCCGACGGCGAAGTCCTGCGCATCGACCCGAAGACCGGCACCGTCGTCGACCGGATCGACGTCGGCGGCAGGCCGGGCCCGATCGCCTTCGGCGGTGGCCGCGTCTGGATCGCCGATGACGACGGCGCCGGGATCAGCGCGATCGAAGCCAAGGGCGGGCGCATGGTCCGGCGCGGCCTGGTCACGCACGCGGCGCCGCTGAGGCTGGGCGTCGGCGGCGGCGGCCTCTGGGTCAGCAGCGCCTCGACCGGGACCCTGCGCCGCATCGACCTCAGCACGATCAGGCCGGGAAAGGCGATCCTGGTCGGGCGCGGGCCGGCCGGCGTCACCGTCGCCCACGGGCTGGTCTGGGTCGCCAACAGCCGCGCCGGAACTGTCTCCACCGTCGACTCGACGACCCAGGTCCTCGTCGGCGCCCCGATCGACGTCGGCGGCCAGCCCGGCGGGATCGACGCCGGTACCAGCGCCGTCTGGGTGGCCGCCGTGGCAGACGACGCGGTCACCCGCATCGACCTCGAAAGCGGCGAGCGGATCGGCGCCCCGATCGAGGTCGGGCCCGAACCGGGCGCGGTCGCCGTCGGTGAGAGCGCGGTCTGGGTCGTCAACAACGGCGACGGCACCGTCACCCGCATCGAACCCTGACGCTAGGATCGTCTCCGCCCATGGCCCAGGACATCGATCAGCTCGCCGTAAACACGATCCGCACCCTCTCGATGGATGCGGTTCAGAAGGCCAATTCCGGCCACCCGGGGACGCCGATGTCGCTGGCGCCGGTCGCCTACACGCTCTGGCAGCGCTTCCTGCGCTATGACCCCGCCGATCCGGTCTGGCCGAACCGCGACCGCTTCGTGCTCTCGGCCGGCCACGCCTCGATGCTGCTCTACTCGCTGCTCTTCCTGGCCGCGGTGCGCCGGGTCGACGCCGACTACAACGTCCTCGACGAGCCCGCCTGCAGCCTCGAGGACATCGAAAACTTCCGCCAGCTTCACTCCCGCACCCCGGGGCACCCCGAGTACCGCTGGACCACCGGCGTCGAGACGACCACCGGCCCGCTGGGGCAGGGACTGGCGACCTCGGTCGGGATGGCGCTCGCGTCCAAGTGGCAGGCCGAGCGCTTCAACCGCCCCGGCGCGACCCTCTTCGACTTCGACGTCTACGCCCTCGGCGGCGACGGCTGCATCATGGAGGGCGTCTCGCACGAGGCGGCCTCGCTGGCCGGCCACCTCAAGCTCGACAACCTCTGCTGGATCTACGACGACAACCACATCACGATCGACGGCGACACCGCCCTCGCCTACGACGACGACGTGCTGAGCCGCTTCGAGGGCTACAACTGGAACGTCATCAGGGTCGGCGACGCCAACGACGCCTCGCTGCTGGAGCGCGCCTTCGGGGAGTTCAAGGCCGAGGTCGGCAGGCCGACCCTGATCGTCGTCGACAGCCACATCGGCTGGGGCTCGCCGAACAAGCAGGGCACCGAGTCCGCCCACGGGGAGCCGCTGGGCGATGAGGAGATCCGGCTGACCAAGCGGGTCTACGGCTGGCCCGAGGACGCCCATTTCCTCGTCCCCGACGGCGTCAGGGAGCGCTTCGCCGAGGGCGTCGGCAAGCGCGGCGCCGAGCTGCGCGCCGCCTGGGCCCGGACGCTCGAGGCCCACAGGGGCGAGCAGCCCGAGCTGGCGGCCGAGATCGAGATGATGCAGCGGCGCGCGCTGCCGGACGGCTGGGACGCCGCGATCCCCTCCTTCGAGGCCGACGAAGAGAAGGGCCTCGCCACCCGCAAGGCGTCGAACAAGGTCGAGAACGCGATCGCCGAACGCCTGCCCTGGCTGCTCGCCGGCTCGGCCGACCTCACCGACTCGACCTCGGTCCGTCTCAGCTTCGACGGCGCCACCAACTTCGAGCCCGGCAGCTACGGCGGCCGCCAGATCCACTTCGGGATCCGCGAACACGCCGCCGCCGCGACCTGCAGCGGCCTCGCGCTCTGCAAGCTGCGCCCGCTCTGGTCCACCTACCTCACCTTCTCCGACTACGCGCGCCCGGCGATCCGCCTCTCGGCGATGATGGAGCTGCCGGTCATCCACCTCTTCACCCACGACTCGATCGGGCTCGGTGAGGACGGCCCGACGCATCAACCGATCGAGCAGCTCGCTTCGCTGCGGGCGGTGCCCCACCTCGACGTGATCCGCCCCGCGGACGCCAACGAGGTGGCCGAGGCCTGGCGGATCGCGATCGAGCGCACCCACAACCCGGTGGCGCTGGTGATGACCCGGCAGAACGTGCCGATCCTCGACCGCTCGCGCTATGCCTCGGCCGAGGGAGTGCGGCGCGGCGGCTATGTGCTCGCCGACTGCGAGGGAGAGCCGGAGCTGATCCTGATCGCGACCGGCAGCGAGGTCTGGCTCGCCGCCGCCGCCCACGAGCAGCTGAGCGGGGAAGGCATCCGCTCGCGCGTCGTCAGCCTGCCCTGCTGGGAGCTGTTCGAACGCCAGGACGCCGCCTATCGCGACGAGGTGCTGCCGCCCTCAGTCACCGCCCGGGTCGCGATCGAGGAGGCCGCGACCCTCGGCTGGGAGCGCTGGGTTGGCAGCTCCGGCACGGTCCTCGGCATGACGACCTTCGGCCAGTCGGCGCCCTTCAAGGACGTCGAGGAGGAGTTCGGGTTCACCCCGGACCGGATCGCCCAGGCCGCGCGCGAGACCGTGGTGGGGCGCGTGGCCGTCAACTCGCCAACGACCTAAGGGGGTCGACCGTGAAGGCAACCGCACGACTGCACGAGGTGGGACAGAGCCTCTGGCTCGACAACATCACCCGGACGATGCTGGCCGACGGCACGCTGAAGGGCTACATCGACGAGCTCTCGGTCACCGGCCTGACCTCGAACCCGACGATCTTCGACAAGGCGATCTCCGGCGGCGAGGCCTACGACGAGCAGATCGCCGAGGTCAGCCCCGCGGCCGACTCCGGCGAGGGCGTCGGCGCCAACGCCGACGAGCGCGTCTTCTTCGAGCTCGCGGTCGCCGACCTGCGCGACGCCGCCGACCTCTTCGCCGGCGTCCACGAGCGCACCGACGGCGTCGACGGCTTCGTCTCGCTCGAGGTCTCGCCGCTGCTCGCCGACGACACCGAGGCGACGAGGGCGCAGGTGGCGGAGCTGCACGCGAAGGGCGAGCGCGCCAACATCTTCATCAAGATCCCGGGAACCGCGGCCGGCCTGGGGGCGATCGAGGATTCGATCTTCGCCGGCATCCCGGTCAACGTCACCCTGCTCTTCGACGACAAGCAGTACCTCGCCGCCGCCGACGCCTACATGCGCGGGATCGAACGCCGGATCGAGGCCGGGCTCGACCCCAACGTCGCCTCGGTCGCCTCGCTCTTCGTCAGCCGCTGGGACCTCGCCGTCGCCGGCGAGGTTCCCGGCGAGCTGCACAACCGGCTCGGCGTCGCGATCGGCGGCCGCGCCTACCGCGCCTACCACGAGCTGCTCGACTCCGACCGCTGGCAGCGCCTGCTCAACGAGGGCGCCCGCGCCCAGCGCCTGCTCTGGGCGAGCACCGGCACCAAGGATCCCAACGCATCCGACACCCTCTACGTCGAGGCGCTGGCCTCGCCCTTCACCGTCAACACGATGCCGGAGAACACCCTGCACGCCTTCGCCGACCACGGCGAGGTCGGCGACCTGCTGCCCGCCGACGGCGGCGGCGCCGAGCAGGTCCTGGCCGAGTTCGAGCGGGCCGGGATCGACCTCGCGGCGCTGGCCGCCCGCCTCCAGGAGGAGGGCAAGGCGAGCTTCGCCAAGTCCTGGGAAGACCTGCTCGCCTCGATCTCCTCCCAGCGCGGGGTTACCGCAGGGTGACTGCGCCCACGCAGCGCTGTGCGTTAGCCGCGGATAGCGCGGCAAAGGAACAGTGGTGAGTGGGTTGAGGGAAAGCTCGGAGTGGGGGGCATTGGAGGAGCACTTCGCCGAGATCCGCGGCACCCACCTGCGCGACCTCTTCGCCGCCGACCCCGGGCGCGGCGAGCGCCTGGTCGCCGAGGGGGCCGGGCTCTACCTCGACTTCTCGAAGAACCGGGTCAGCGACGAGACCGTGATGCTGCTCGGCGAGCTGGCCCGCCAGCGCGGCGTCGAGGAGCGCCGCGAAGCGATGTTCGAAGGGGAGCACATCAACGTCTCCGAGGACCGCGCCGTGCTCCACGTCGCCCTGCGGATGCCGCGCAACCGCTCCCTCGTCGTCGACGGCGTCGACATCGTCAAGGAGGTGCACGAGACGCTCGACCGCATGGGGGCGTTCGCCGAGCGGGTGCGCTCCGGCGAGTGGCGGGGCCACAGCGGCAGGCCGATCCGCAACGTCGTCAACGTCGGCATCGGCGGCTCCGACCTCGGCCCGGTGATGGCCTATGAGGCCCTGCGCCACTTCAGCCGCCGCGAGATCACCTTCCGCTTCGTCTCCAACGTCGACGGCACCGACTTCGTCGAGTCCACGCGGGACCTCGATCCCGAGGAGACCCTGTTCGTGATCTCCTCGAAGACCTTCACGACGCTGGAGACGATGACCAACGCCCGCTCTGCTCGCGAGTGGTGCCTGGCCGGCCTCGGCGGCGACGAGGCCGCGGTGGCGAAGCACTTCGTCGCCGTCTCCACCAACGCCGAGGAGGTCGCCAGCTTCGGTATCGACACCGACAACATGTTCGGCTTCTGGGAGTGGGTCGGGGGCCGCTACTCGATGGACTCGGCGATCGGCCTCTCGACCATGCTGGCGATCGGCCCGGCGCAGTTCGCCGAGATGCTGGCCGGCTTCCACGCCATGGACGAGCACTTCCGCGAGGCGCCCGCCGCCGCCAACCTGCCGATGCTGATGGGCCTGCTCTCGGTCTGGTACGGCGACTTCTTCGGCGCCCAGACCTGCGCGGTGCTGCCCTACGACCAGTACCTGCACCGCTTCCCCGCCTACCTCCAGCAGCTGACGATGGAGTCCAACGGCAAGCATGTGACCCTCGACGGCGCCCACGTCGACTACGACACCGGCGCGATCTTCTGGGGCGAGCCGGGGACCAACGGCCAGCACTCCTTCTACCAGCTGATCCACCAGGGGACCCGGCTGATCCCCTGCGACTTCATCGGCTTCGCCCACTCCAACAACCCGCTCGGCGACCACCACGACCTGCTGATGTCGAACGTCTTCGCCCAGGGCGAGGCTCTCGCCTTCGGCAAAACGCCGGAGCAGGTGCGCGAGGAGGGGACGCCGGAGGAGGTCGTCCCGCACCGGGTGATGGAGGGCAACCGCCCCTCCAACACGATCCTCGCCGAGCGCCTGACGCCGGGGACCCTGGGCGCGCTGGTCGCCCTCTACGAGCACAGCGTCTTCACCCAGGGGGCGATCTGGGGGATCGACTCCTTCGACCAGTGGGGAGTCGAGCTGGGCAAGGTCCTGGCGGTGCGGATCATCCCCGAGCTGGAGGCCGGCAGGGAGCCGAAGCTGCGCCACGACAGCTCCACCAACGCGCTGATCCGCCGCTACCGCGCCGCCCGCCGCGGCGAGTAGGCTCGCGCCCATGCCCTGGGTCGACCCGCTCCCGCTGGCGGCGTCGGCGTCGAACCTGCTCGCCGCGCGCGAGCAGATGGCGTTCACGCTCGGCTTCCACATCGTCCTCTCCTGCCTCGGCGTCGCCCTGCCGGCGACGATCCTGGTCGCCAACTACATCGGGCTCAAGCGCGGCGACGCCGAGGCGATGGAGCTGGCGCGGCGCTGGTCGAAGGCGATGGCGGTGACCTTCGCCGTCGGCGCCGTCACCGGCACCGTCCTCAGCTTCGAGTTCGGGCTGCTCTGGCCCGAGTTCATGGACCGCTTCGGCTCCGTCTTCGGGATCGCCTTCGCGATCGAGGGGATCTTCTTCTTCGTCGAGGCGATCTTCCTCGCCGTCTACATCTACGGCTGGAAGCGGCTCGGCGGCTGGGCCCACTTCTGGTCCGGCGTGCCGATGGTGATCACCGGCATCGGCGGCGCCTTCGCGGTGGTCGCCGCCAACTCCTGGATGAACCAGCCGCAGGGCTTCACCCTGGACGCCGCCGGCAAGGTCGTCGACACCGACCCGCTGAAGGTGCTGTTCAACCCCGCCACCGGCTACGAGGTGCCGCACATGATCCTCGCCGCCTACATGGTCGTCGGCTTCCTCGTCGCCTCGATCTACGCGGTCGGGATGCTGAAGGGGCGGCGCGACCGCCTGCACCGGCTGGGGCTGCTGATCCCGCTCGTGATCGGCTGCATCGCCACCCCGATCCAGCTCTTCGTCGGCGACACCGCCGCGCGGGAAGTCGCCGACCACCAGCCGGCCAAGTTCGCCGGCATGGAGTGCATCCAGAAGACCGGTGGCCACCAGACCGAGTACGTCGGTGGGATCTGCACCTCCGACGGGGTCAGGGCGGCGATCCCGATTCCCGACCTCGACTCCTTCCTGGTCGGCTTCAGCGCCGACACCGAGGTGATCGGCCTCGAGGACGTCCCCGCCGACGAACGGCCGCCGGCCAACACCCTTCTCCACCTCGCCTTCGATGCGATGGTCGGCATCGGCACCGCCCTGCTCGGGCTCGGCGCCTGGCTCGCCTTCGTCTGGTGGCGGCGGCGCGACATCCCGGGGACGCCCTGGTTCCTGCGCGCGGTCGCGGTCTCGGGCGCCGGGGCGGTGCTCGCCCTCTGGTGCGGCTGGATCGTCACCGAGGTCGGCCGTCAGCCGTGGATCGTCCAGGGCTACATGCGGACCTCCGAAGCGGTGACGGAGGCGGAGGGGATCTGGTTCAGCTTCGCCGTCGTCCTGCTGCTCTACGCGGCGCTCGGCACCACCGCGATCCTCGTCCTGCGCGGCATGTCGCGCCGCTGGCGCGAGGGCGCCCCCGAACCCGAGGGCACCCCCTACGCACCGGCGGCAGAGGCCGCACCATGAGGCCGATGGGCCGAAATGTCGCCGATGGCTCTACATATCGGCCCATCGACGGGCGGTTCGGGCGATGAGCAAGGCCGACGCCGCGGCGGCGATCCTCTGGGTGGGGGCGACGTTCTATGCGCTGTTCGGCGGCGCCGACTTCGGCGGCGGGTTCTGGGACCTGATCGCCGGCGACGCCGAGGTGGGGGAGCGGCCGCGGGCGCTGATCCAGCGCTCGCTGACCCCCGTCTGGGAGGCCAACCACGTCTGGCTGATCTTCATCCTCGTCGTCCTCTGGACCGCCTTCCCGCCCGCCTTCAGCGCCGTCTTCACGACGCTCTACGTGCCGATCGCGCTGGCCGCGGTGGGGATCGTCCTGCGCGGCGCCGGCTTCGCCTTCCGCAAGTCGATCGAGGGGTTGGCGGCGCGGCGGGCGGCGGGCGCCACCTTCGCCCTCTCCTCGGTCCTGACCCCGTTCTTCATGGGCACGGTGGTCGGCGCGATCGCCGCCGGCAACGTCCCCGCGGGCGGCGACGGCGACGCCTTCTCGAGCTGGCTGGAGCCGCTGCCGCTGCTGACCGGCGCGATGTTCGTCGCCACCGGCGCCTACCTCTCCGCGGTCTTCCTCGTCGGCGACGCCCGCCGCGCCGGGGAGGAGGACCTCGAGCGCTACTTCGTCCGCCGCGCCCTCGCCGCGGCCCCCCCCCCCGGGGCCCCCGCCGCGGCCGGGCTGGTCGAGCTGCACGCCGAAGCGCGCTACGTCTTCGATCGCCTCGTCGACCAGGGCCTGCCCCTGGTCGTCCTCTCCGCCGCCTGCGGCCTCGTCCTCCTCACCATCCTCCTGCGGTCGATGGGCCGAAATGTCTCGCCAGACGCGACATATCGGCCCGTCGGCCGGCGGTTGATGCGGCCGCTGGCGGGTGGGGCGGTGGTGGCGGTGATCTGGGGGTGGGGGGTGGCGCAGTTCCCGTATCTCCTGCCGGAGAGCCTGAGGATCGGCGAAGCCGCGGCGCCCGACCCGACCCTGAACGTCGTCTTCGTCGTCTTCGGGGTCGCCGCCGCTGTCGTGCTGCCCTCGCTCGCCCTGCTCTACGCCCTCTCCCAGAAAGAGCTTCTCGGTGATTGACTACTCGGTCATGTGGCCAAGCAGATCAAGGATCTCGCGCGTCGCGCTCGCACGCGCCTACGGCGCTGGAGCGCCGCGTGCTCCGCACGCAAGCGACTGAGGACGCCGAGATGCGCAGCGCCACATGATCGAGGCGGTCCTATTCGACATCGACGGCACCCTGATCACCACCGGCGGCGCCGGTGGTGAGGCCTGGAAGCAGGCCTTCGTCGAACTCTACGGCAACCCGCTGGACATCCGCGACGTGACCGAGTCCGGCATGACCGACCCCGAGGTCGGCCGCGTCGCCCTGCGCAACATCCTCGGCCACGACCCCGACGGCCGCGAGCTGGCGGCGGCGATGGGTCGCTACCTTCGCCACCTCTCCTCCGCCATCGACGAGTCCGAGGGCTACCGGGTGATGCCGGGGATCGAGGAACTGCTGGAGCGCCTGGTCGACGCCGGCCACCTGCTCGGCCTCACCACCGGCAACGTCGAGGCCGCCGCCCACATCAAGCTCGCCCGCTCCGGCCTCAACCGCTTCTTCTCCTTCGGCGGCTACGGCTCCGACTCCAACGAGCGCACCGAGCTGACCCGCTGCGCGCTGGAGCGCGGCAGCATGGTCTCAGGGGGCACCCTCGCCAAGGAGGCCAGCATCTCGGTCGGCGACACCCCTCGAGACGTCGCCGCCGGCCACGGCGCCGGGATCGAAGTCGTCGGCGTCGCCACCGGCAACTTCACGGTCGACGAACTTCGCGAAGCGGGTGCCAACTGGGCAATCTCCGACGTCACCGCCGGCTTCCCGGCCTGAGAATCTCCCGTTCCCAGGATCGTGGCCCCTGTGGGGGCCCAAATGCTGGGAACGCGGGCGTTACCCGAGGCTGCAGCGGGCCTGGTAGATCGAGGTGAAGCCGCTTTCGAAGCCATTGCGGGCGGCGCGCAGGTAGAGGCGCCAGACGCGGACCCGTTCAGGGCCCGCCAGCTGGATCGCCCGATCCAGGTTGTCGTCGAGGTTGCGTGCCCAGTGGCGCAGGGTCTCGGCGTAGTCGGCGGCGAAGTCCTCGACGTGGTGGGTGACGAAGCCGGCCCGTTCGAGCGCCAGCAGGTTGCGCGAGAGATGCAGCGGGGCGGCGTCGGGGAAGACGTAGCGCTCCGAGAACGCCCCCGCCTCGGCGTCGGTATGGCGGAGGCGGGTGATCCCGTGGTTGAGCAGCCGCCCGCCCGGCTCCAGCACGCTGGCCAGGGTCTGGGCGTAGACCTCTATCTGGGAGGCGCCGACGTGCTCGACCATGCCGATGCTGGCGATCGCGTCGAAGCGCTCGCCGGTGCCGGCGATGTCGCGGTAGTCCATGACCCGGATCTCGACCCGGTCGGCGACGCCGGCCTCCTCGGCCCGCTGGCGCGCCTTTTCGGCCTGCGGGGGAGAGAGGGTGATCCCGACCACGCTGGCGCCGTGCCTGGTCGCCGCCCAGAGCGGGAAGCCGCCCCAGCCGCAGCCGACGTCGAGCACCCGGTCGCCCTCCTTCAGCTCCAGCTTGCGGGCGACGGTCTCCAGCTTCTCCTCCTGCGCCTCCTTCAGCGTCTTCGCGCCGCGCGAGAAGATCGCGCAGCTGTAGACCATCGTCTCGCCGAGGAAGAGCTCGAAGAACTCGTTGGAGACGTCGTAGTGGTGGCGGACGGCGCGGGCGTCGCGCTCCTTGCTGTGGCGGCGGCCGCTCGGGCGCAGCTCGGCGGCGGGCCGGGGCGGCGGCAGCGTCAGCCCGGCGGCGCGCACGGCGCCGAGCAGCAGCGCCCGCTTGTCGGCGCCCTCGAGGGCGGGCGGCTCCCAGCCGTCGAGCAGCTCGATCACGGCGTCGATGTCGTCGACCTCGAGCTCGCCGCTGACATAGGCGCGGCCGAGGCCGAGCTGGCCGGGCGCCCGCAGCACGTGGGCCGCGGCGCGGGGCGAGCGGACGCTGAAGGTGGGGCCGTCGCCGCTGGTCGAGGGGAGCGTGGTCCCGTCCCAGAACTCGACCGTGAAGGGCCGCTCGGGAAGCCGGGCTTCGATCTCCCTGCGGAGCGGAGCGGTGGTTGCGAACGGCATCGGCGGGACCCTACATGCGAGCCGTTCCGACCGCTTCACAGAGCGGAATTAGGGTTCCCGAAACATTTCTTCAGATCCGACCCGTATGATCGCCGCTCATGGCGACCGCCGGACCGCTCCCCTCAGATATCCAGCCCGTCGAGAACGAGACGCGCGACCGGATCATCACCGGCCTGGTGACCGTGATCCCGTTCCTCGCGATCGGCCTCGCCGGCTGGCAGGTCTGGGGCAAGGCCCTGCACTGGAGCGACGTCTTCCTCTTCGTCGGCATGTATGTGTTCACCGGTCTGGGGATCACCGTCGGCTTCCACCGCCACCTCACCCACCGCGCTTTCAAGACCCACAAGTGGCTGCACGGCCTGCTGGCGATCCTCGGATCGGCCGCGATCGAGGGCCCGGTCATCTCCTGGGTCGCCGACCACCGCAAGCACCACGCCTTCTCCGACCAGGAGGGGGATCCCCACAGCCCCCACGTCGACCACGGGGGCGGCTGGAGCGGCGCCCTGCGGGGCCTCTTCCACGCCCACATGGGCTGGCTCTTCATCCACACCCAGCGCGGCAACAAGGAGCGCTTCGCACCGGACCTGCTCAAGGACCCGGTGATCAGCTGGGTCGATCGCACCTTCATCTACTGGGCGATCCTCGGCCTGCTCGTCCCCTTCGCGGCCGGCTGGGTGATCGGCGGCACCCTCTTCGCGGCCCTCACCGGGCTGCTCTGGGGCGGCCTCGTCCGCGTCTTCGTCCTCCACCACTTCACCTACAGCATCAACTCGCTCTGCCACGTCTTCGGCAACCGCGACTTCGAGACCACGGACCAGTCGCGCAACCTCGCCCTGATCGCGATCCCGACCTTCGGCGAGGCCTGGCACAACAGCCACCACGCCTTCCCGACCTCCGCCACCCATGGCCTCGGCCGCTATCAGGTCGACATCTCGGCGATGGTCATCGACGGCCTCGAGAAGCTTGGCCTCGTTTGGGACGTGGTCCGGGTGAGCCCGAACCAGATGGCCGCCAAAGCGGTCTAGGAGGCTGGTGTCGAACGGGCGTTGCTGCCCAGCGGGCGTGTGATCAGCGTC
>JBBDYP010000048.1:0-4247 GCA_040900615.1 Solirubrobacterales bacterium
ACCGCCGAGGACGTGCTCGCCGTCTGCGAGCAGGAGCGCCCCGAGGGCGTGATCGTCCAGTTCGGCGGGCAGACGCCGCTGAAGCTGGCTCGCACGCTCGAAGAGGCGGGCGTGCCGCTGCTCGGGACCCCGGTCGACGCGATCGACCTGGCCGAGGACCGCGGCCGCTTCGGCGCCCTGCTGCGCCGGCTCGGGGTGAAGCACCCGCCCTACGGCACCGCCCTCTCGGCCGAGGAGGCCGAGGTGATCGCCGCCGAGGTCGGCTTCCCGCTGCTGGTCCGGCCCTCCTACGTGCTCGGTGGTAGGGCGATGGAGATCTGCTACTCGACCGCGGATCTGAGCGCCTACGTGAAGGCCAACGTCAAGGCCGACCAGGAGCATCCGCTGCTGCTCGACCGCTTCCTCGAGAACGCGATCGAGGTCGACGTCGACGCCCTCGGCGACGGCGAGCGGGTCTGGGTCGCCGGGATCATGCAGCACGTCGAGGAGGCCGGCGTCCACTCCGGCGATTCCGCCTGCGTGATCCCGCCACTCAGCCTCGGCGAGGAGATGCTGGAGGAGATCCGCGCCACGACCGAGCTGATCGCGCTCGAGCTGGGCGTGATCGGGCTGATCAACATCCAGTACGGCGTCGCCGGCGGCGAGCTGTACGTGATCGAGGCCAATCCGCGCGCCTCTCGCACCGTGCCCTTCGTCTCCAAGGCGATCGGCGTGCCGCTGGCGAAGATGGCCGCCCGGCTGATGCTGGGCGAGCGCCTCGCCGACCAGGAGCTGCCTGAGGGCCCGCTCGACCACGTCAGCGTCAAGGAGGCGGTGCTGCCCTTCGCCCGCTTCGCCGGCGCCGACTCGGTGCTCGGCCCGGAGATGAAGAGCACCGGCGAGGTGATGGGCATCGCCGCCGACTTCCCGACCGCGTTCGGCAAGGCTCAGGCCGCCGCCGGCGTGATGCTGCCTGAGAAGGGGTCGGTCTTCATCACCGTCACCGACACCGACAAGCCCGCCGCGACCCAGCTGGCCGCGCGCTTCCACGACCTCGGCTTCGAGGTGATCGCGACCGGCGGCACCGCGCAGGCGATCGAGCGGATGGGCGTGCCGGTGACTCGGATCAACAAGCTGGGGGAGGGGTCCCCGCACGTGCTCGACCTGATCCGCAAGCGCCGCTGCGACCTGGTGATCAACACCCCGACCGGCTCCGGCGCCCGCGCCGACGGATACGAGATCCGCACCGCCGCGGTCCGCCACGGGATCCCCTGCGTGACGACGATGACCGGCGCCACCGCCGCCGCGCGGGCGATCGCGGCGGGCAGGCAGGACGAGGCCGCCGTGCGCAGTCTCCAGGAGATCCACGGCGCAACCAGGACCGCTCAGCCTCGATGACCACGCCGTTCGGCCGGCGGCTGTGTGAGGTCGCGGAGAACCGGTCCTCGGGCGGCTACCGGGTCTTCTCGCTGCTCGACCGCGAGGGCCCCGAGCCGCTGCCGGGGCAGTTCTACATGCTGGCCGCGGAGGGCCGCTGGGCCGAGCGGGGCGGTCGGCCCTTCCTGCCGCGGGCGATCTCGGTCGCCGAGACCGGGCCGGCGGCGGGCGGCGTGCGGCTCGACTTCCTGGTCGAGGGCATCGGGCCGGGCACCGATCGCCTCTGCGGGCTCGCGGAGGGGGAGGGGGTGTGGGTGACGGGGCCGCTTGGCAACGCCTTCACCGAGCCGCGTCAGGTCCGCACCGGCGCCGCCGGCGCGATCCTGGTCGGCGGCGGCATCGGCGTCGCCCCGCTGGCGCTGCTGCGCCGCCGCTTCGCCGAGCGCAACGTCCCCACGCGCGTGCTCCTCGGCTTTCGCGACCAGGCCCACTCCGGCGGCCTCGACGACCTCTTCGCCTGCTGCGAGGTCCGCCTCGCCTCCGAGGACGGCCAGATCGGCCACCACGGCTACGTCACCGACCTCCTCGCGAAGATGCTCGACGGAGACGACGCCGAATCCGCCGTCGTCTACTCCTGCGGCCCCCCGGCGATGCTGGAAGCGGTGCGGACGCTCTGCGGCAGCCGTGGCGTCGCCTGCGAGCTCGCCATGGAGTCCCCGATGGCCTGCGGGTTCGGTGCCTGCTTCGGCTGCGCCGTGCCGAAGCCCGACGGGGGCTACATGCGCCTCTGCGTCGACGGGCCGGTCGTGCGGGGGGACCGGGTCGCCGAGGTCGCCCATGCCTGACCTCTGCGGGATACCGCTCACCCACCCGGTGATCAACGCGTCGGGGACCTACGACGCGATCGCGGCGCGGAAGGTCTTCGGCGATGCGCTGATGGAGGACTTCCCCTTCTCCGCCTTCGTCTCGAAGACGATCACGCCGGAGCCGCGGATCGGAAACGCGCCACGACGCATCTGGGAGACGCCGGCGGGGATGATCAACTCGATCGGCCTGCCGAACAAGGGGCTGGAGGGGTTCCTGGCCGAGGACCTTCCGCAACTGGCCGAGCTGCCGGTGCCGCTGGTCGTCTCGGTGATGGCGACCGGCCGCTCCGAGTTCGCGAAGCTGGTCGAGGCGGTCGGCGCTCGCGATGAGGTCGCCGCTCTCGAGCTCAACGTCTCCTGTCCCAACGTCCACTCGGGCCTGATCGTCGGCGAGCAGCCGGCGGAGACCGAGGCGCTGCTGGAGACCCTGCGGCCGCTGACGCAGAAGCCGCTGATCGTCAAGCTGACGCCCAACGTCGCCGACCCCGCCGCGGTCGCCGTCGCCGCCGAGCAGGGCGGGGCGGACGCGGTCTCGCTGATCAACACCCTGAAGGCCAGCGCGTTCGACGCGGCGACCGGAGAGCCGGCGCTGGCGGCCGGTCACGGCGGCCTCTCCGGCCCGGCCGTACGTCCCATCGCTCTGCAGCAGCTGCGCGCGGTCAGGGCGGCGATCGGCCTGCCGGCGATCGGGATGGGAGGCATCTGCAACGGCTCCGACGCGGCCGAATTCCTCGCCGCCGGGGCCAGTCTCGTCGCCGTCGGGACCGAGAGCTTCCGCGATCCGAGGGCGGGTTCGCGGGTCGCCGCGGAGCTGGGGTCAGGTTGCCCTGGAAAGGTCGCGGCCTGACCAGTACTCGACCTTGAGTAGAGGTTGAGGTCAATTTGTGGGGAAATGGCCGTCATCCACTTGCGCCTGTTCGACCCGCGGCTATACTCGCCGCCCACATGCCTGCCTCTCCAGTCAAGACCTCGCTCGCGGCCCCGGAACGGTCGCTGGATCAGAGGATGGAGGCCCTCAAGCGGGCCAACGACATCCGCACTTCCCGGGCCAAGCTGAAGAAGGATCTGAAGGCGAATCGGGTGAGCATTCACAAGATCCTGCTCGATCCGCCCGGGTACGTGATGACGGCAAAGGTCTTCGACATGCTCCTCGCCGTTCCCAAGTACGGTCGGGTGAAGACCAACCGAATACTCAACCAGTGCCGGATCTCGCCGTCGAAGACGATCGGCGGGCTCTCGGAGCGTCAGCGCACCGAGCTGATCAGCCTCCTCCGCCGCTAGCCGACCGCCGCGCCGGTCAATATCCCCGGCCGCATGGCCAAAGTATTCGTCATCACGGGCCCGTCCGGGGTCGGCAAGGGAACGCTGATCGGCGAGCTGCTGCGTCGCGTCCCGGACCTCGAGCTGTCGGTGTCGGCGACGACCAGGCAGCCGCGTGAGGGCGAGGTCGACGGCCGCGATTACCACTTCCTCACCGCCGAGGAGTTCGACCAGCGGATCGAGGACGGAGACTTCCTCGAGTTCGCGACCTACAGCGGCAACCTCTACGGGACGATGAGGACAGAGGTCGAGCGCCGCCTCGCCGCCGGGCGCTCGGTGGTCCTCGAGATCGAGGTCCAGGGGGCGCGCCAGGTACGGGCGGCGATGCGGGAGTCGGTCCAGGTCTTCATCGCTCCGCCGGACCCGGCCGTGCTGCGGGAACGGTTGGAGGGCCGAGGCACCGACGCCCCGCACGCGATCGACGCCCGCCTCGAGGTGGCGGCACAGGAGATGGCCGCCCAGGACGAGTTCGCATACCGCGTGGTCAACGACGATCTCGGCCGCGCGGCCGACGAATTGGAGGGGATCGTGCGCGCCGAGCTCGGGCTGGCCCCGGGCGACTGATCATCTAAGACGATCGATTCCACGCCAGCTCCGGCCTCAGTGATTCGAGCTGGGGATGAGGCCACGGGGGAAGGCCGGGTGCCCCGCCCCCGGAGGCCGTCGCGCAGCTGGTCGCTTGCCAGGGTTCGGGTTGTTGGTCCG